>PXSX01000359.1:2362-2958 GCA_003022655.1 Bacteroidetes bacterium QH_1_64_81
AACCGCAACAAGCAGATCTTCATGATCACCGACGGCAAGCCCAGCTGTCACATCGAGGACGGTGAGATGTACCGCAACGCCTACGGGCTCGACCGCAAGGTTGTGAACAAGGTGCTTGACGAGGCCACGATCTGCCGCCGGGAGGATATTACCATCACGACGTTCATGATTGCGCGGGATCCGGGCCTGCGCGACTTCGTCCGCGAGCTGACGGAGGCCAACCAGGGCCGCGCCTACTACTCGGAGCTCGACGACCTCGGCTCGTTCCTGTTTGAAGACTACGTTCGCAACCGGCGAAAACATCTGGGTTGAACGTTGGAACGTTCGCACGTTGAACGTGATTGCGGTAGCTGGCCTGACCGGAGAACGTTCAACGTTCTAACGCCCAACGTCCGAACGAGCATGAGCCTTCCCTTCCGTCCCAAGCAGAGCCTCGGCCAGAACTTTCTTCAGGACCCCAACATGGCCGAGAAGATCGTGGGGACGCTGGGCGCCCCGTCCGATGCGCATGTGGTGGAGGTGGGGGCCGGGACCGGCGTGCTCACCGAGCGACTGGCGCAGCGGGTCGAGACCCTCACCGCCATCGAGATCGACGA
>PXSX01000360.1 GCA_003022655.1 Bacteroidetes bacterium QH_1_64_81
GTGTACTGTCCCGCCTCCTCCGCCACGAAGCGCCCGTCGGCGCCAATTTCGGCGGCCGCGCCCGACGCCCGCGGCTCGGTGTGGTCGGTGCGGATGGCGTAGCGAATCGGGGCATCGCCCACCGCGGTGCCGGCGTCCGTGCGGGCCGTAGCGTCAAAGTCGAGCACGTCGCCGGTGCGGGCCGAGTCGGCCCCGCCCGTCAGCGTCAGCGACGCGATGGGGTTCTCCATCACCTCCACAGTCGTCGTGGCCTTGTGGCCCTCCGCCCGCGCGGTGAGTGTCGCGCTGCCTGGGGATCGGGCTTGAATGCGATGTAGCCGATCAATCGTGGCGACATCTGGGTCACTGCTTTCCACCTGCACGGTTACATCCTCGCGCTCCCGCCCACTCGCTGCCAGGGTCTCGACGGACAGGTTCGCTCGCGTGCCCGCGTACACCTGCGCGGGCGGCGCGTCGAAGGCCACCGTGGCGACGGCCGGCTGCGGCACTGTCACGGAGACGCGCTTGACGATCCGATCCTGATTCTCGGTGCCGGGCCGCAGGGCGATGACCTCGTGGGTACCCGGGGCCTCGGGCGTGACGCTTCCGCTCCGGGTTGTGGCCACCCCGTCGCCCCGGGACAAGAAGACGACAGTCGTGTCCCGCCTGCGCTCCCCGTCGGGGCCGACGTAGAAGGCTTCCAGCTACCGACTCTGACTGACCTGAACGGTGGGACTGGCCGGTTCGACCTCAAGTTGTTGTGCCGCAGCGGGAGAAGCGGCGAATACGAGACACGCGACGGCATAGATCCCCGTCGCCAGAACGGAACGATGCGACATGGGCGGGTGGAGAAACGATAGGAGATCGCGGTCGGAGCCTATCTATGTAGGACTTACGCAGTTTATCGCTGGTTTTCGTATCTTCAAGCAGCCTGCACTCTGCGAAGTCGATTTAAGTTCCGGCGATGAATCCTCCCAAGGTCGACGACCTCGACTACATCCACTTTCTGGTTGCGGCGCAGAAGGAGTTCACATGTACCGAAGCGTCTCGCTCCTACCCCGAAGAGGAGGACGCTCCGGCCCACGATGCCTTCACGCGCCTGCTACAGAGACGGCCGCCAGACACGGAGGCGTTGTGGCAGGAAGCCGAGCCAGCGGTGGAAAAAGGCGAGGGATTGTTGATTTTGGATGATACGACGCTGGATAAGCCCTACGCAAACGAGATCGAACACGTTACCTGGCACTGGAGCGGGAAGCATGGCGAGGTGGTCAAAGACATCAATTTGCTGACGCTCCTTTGGCGCGGTTCTTCTGAGGAGCCTCCTTCCGAGGAAACCTCCTCGGAGACTTCTTCGGAAGAGGAAGATTCGGAGGAAGAACGAGAGCCGCACGTGCCCTGCGACTTTCGGCTCTACAAGAAAGACGGGAAGACGAAGAACGAGCATTTCCGTGAGATGGCCTTGACAGCCTCTGATCGGGGGTTTGATCCGGAATACGTAGTGTTCGACAGCTGGTACAGCGGCCTGGACAACCTCAAGAAGATCAGGGACTTAGAATGGAAATTCTTCACGCGGCTGGAGAAAAACCGGAAGGTCAATCCAGACGATACCTACAACCAGCAGATCCGAGAGATTGACGTTCCCGAAGAGGGACGCAAAGTGCACCTAAAGGGCTTCGGCTTCGTAAGAGTCTTCCGGACCGTCTCCACAAACGGAGACGCGGAAGAGGAGGAGAGTGAAGAGAAAAAAGTCCAATACTGGGCGACCAACGACCTGGAGATGACCGAGGAAAAACGCGAGGAACTTGCCCGCCGGGCCTGGGGCGTAGAGACCTACCACCGCAGGCTCAAGCAGTACTGCGGAGCCGAAAAATCTCAATGCCAAAGCGCCGAGGCGCAGCACAATCACATTCAGATGTCGATCCGGGCCTTCCTGCGGTTGGAGCTGCACCGAGTGGAGACGGCGATCAGCTTCTACGAGTCGAAGACCGCAATCATTCGAGAAGCGATCCGGGCGTATTTGGCCGATCCGACCCACGTTCTGCCCTCATGTGCGTAAGTCCTACTATGATTCACGGCCCTTTTCCACAAAACTGCTCCCGCCAGGTTTCTTCTCACTCTCCTGCTCAGCATTCCATTTTCCACTCGCTACATGGCTCCGAACGCCGGTCACACGATCTCGTCCGGCCCGTACTCCAGCACCGGCCCGCGATAGCCGAAGACGGTCTGCAGCATCTTCGTGACCGTGGCCGACTGCTTCTGCACGTACCACTGATCCGCCACGCGCCGCACGCCCTCGCGATGGTGAGCGCGGTGATGAGCTCGCCGGCTCGCTCGCCAAGCACGCTCGCCCCCAGGATTGTGCCGGTGAGGGACTTGGCGTGCACCTTGATCTGCCCCGTCGTCTCGCCCTCCGTGATGGCGCGGTCGAGCTGGTCGTAGGGGAAGTGGTAGGTCTCGTGCGAAATGCCCTCGTCGTCGAGGTCCGACGCGTGAGCACCTACGTGCGCCAGTTCCGGCTCCGTGTAGGTCACCCACGGCACGTGGTCGGCGTCGATTTTGGAGGGCACCTTCAGGAGCGCATTCGTGACGGCCACCTTGGCCATGTGGTTGCTCATGTGCGTGAACTGGTAGCGGCCCGTCACGTCGCCCACGGCGTAAATGTGATCCTGGCTCGTGCGGCAGCGGTCGTCGACTGTGATGCCGGTTCGCGTGTAGTCGATGCCGGCAGCGTCCAGGTTGAGGCCGTCGACGGTGGCCGTGCGGCCCGTGGCGAGGAGCAGTGCGTCGGCCTCCACCGCGATCGGCTCGCCGGCCGTGGCGGCAATGGTGATGGTGCTGTCGTCCTGCGACACCTGCTCCACCTGCGCCCCCAGGACGTACTCCACGCCCTCGTCCGCCAGCGTCTCGCGCAGCGTGGCGGCCAGTTCGGCGTCGTCGTTTGGGAGGATGCGGTCGGCCATGTCGAGCACCACGACCTCCGTGCCGAGCCGCGCAAAGGCCTGCGCCATCTCGGTCCCGATGGG
>PXSX01000361.1 GCA_003022655.1 Bacteroidetes bacterium QH_1_64_81
TACCCGGCGCTCACCTCGTCGGCCAGTCCCACGTACGCCCCGCCCATCCCGAGGGCCCGCGCGTCCACCCCGCCGGCCAGGAAGTCGGCGCCGTACTTGGCAATGCGCTGGCCGTGTGCAGGGGCGGCGCAGAGCACCATCACGAGCAGGAGGCCGAACGTCGACCGGCCGAGCCGCCAACGAGACATGCGAAAACGTGTGCGTGTGGGAGGGACGCGAACTGTTTGGTCCGAGGGGCAGTCATCCCAAATCCGCTCGAAGGATTCGGGTATGGATGGACGTGTGGACCGATGGCTTTCAAGTCCCGATTCCCATCGGGATGTATGGAGGCAAAAATACGTCCATACATCCATTCCTCCAGACCTCCATACCCGAACGGAGCGTGCGGAGTTTGTATCAGGATGCTACGCGTCGCAGCCGGGCCGCGAATGCGCCGTCCATGCGGTGCCGCTGCGGCAACGTCGCCAGGTGGCCCGCGTCCGACACCATCTCGTCGGGCACATGCTCGGCAACCGACGCCGTCGTGAATGCGTCGTGGCGCGCGAGAAACGCGTCGACCCGCTGCTCATTTTCCTCGGGCTCGATGCTGCAGGTGCTATACACGAGGAGACCGCCGGGTCGCACCAGCGCTGCGGCGGCGTCGAGCAGCTCATCCTGCAGCGCCGCCATCTCCTCCAGGTCGTCCGGCGAGCGGCGCCAGCGCAGGTCGGCCCGCTTGGCCAGCACGCCGAGCCCCGTACACGGCACGTCCAACAATACACGATCGGCCTGCGGGGGATCCGGCTGGTCGGCCCACTCGCGGAGGTCGGCCGCCTCGGCACGGACCATGTCGCCCACGCCGTGGGTCGCCGCGGCCTCCTCGACCCGCTTTAGGCGCTGCTCGTTGCGGTCAACGGCATAGATCGTTCCGTCTCCCTCCATGCGGGCCGCCGCGTGCATCGTTTTCCCACCCGGCGCGGCACACCCGTCGATGAGCATGTCGCCGGGCTGAGGATCGAGCAGTTTCACGACCAGGCCGGCGCTCTCGTCCTGCACGGCGACGGCCCCGTCGTCGAGCAGCCCTTCGGCGATGAGGGTCTGGAGGCGCTTCAGGCGGAGGTGATCGTCGAGGTACGGAGAGTCGATATTGACCACGTCGTGCTCGTTGAGCCAGTGTGCCACCTCGTCCCGGCTCGTGCGCAGTGGGTTGATGCGCACGCTGTACATGGGACGGCGGTTGTTGGCGCGGAGGAGCTCGGTGGTCTCGTCGAGCCCAAACCGATCGAGCCACCGGCGCACCATCCAGGTGGGGTGCGAGTAGCGGACGGCGAGGTCTTCGGCCTCCTCGCCCGTGTCGGGCGTGGGGATGTGCTCGCGGTCGCGGTCGATGGTGCGGAGGACGCCGTTCACGAGGTTGCCCGCCCCGGGCCGCAGTTCCTGCTTGGCCAGCTCCACGTATTCGTCGACCGCCGCGTGGGTGGGGGTGGACTGGAACAGCAACTCGTAAAGCCCCAGGCGCAGGATGTGTCGAAGGCGGTGCTCCATCGAATCGTACTCGCCGTGGTAGGCCTCCCCCAGCACAAAGTCGAGCCACCGGCGCTGCCGGGTGACCCCCGCCACCAGCTCGCGGGCCTGCCGCCGAGTGCGGGCGTCGGCGTCGTCGGCCGTCAGCTTTTCCACATAGGCGTCGTCTTTGCGCACCCGTTCGAGGTGCTGAAGGGCGAGAACGCGGGCAGGCGAGACGGTATCGGTGGAGGGCTCCATAGACAGGTATGTACGCTGGGACAAGAGCAACGGAGTATTTTAACGCACGAACCAGCGGGCCGTTTTCCGTCAGGGTTCAGACCGCCGGACCGACGTCGTCAGTCCGCGTCCCGCAGGTCCTCGACGCGGTCCTCGATGGCGTCGAGATAGTCGTCGTAGATGGCGCTGCTGCTGATCACCTTGTCGGCGATCGCGTCCGCTTCCTTGCGTTCACGGTCCGGCTCCCGCCGCTGCGTGGTCCCACTCTGATCCATGAACGTGAGGAAGAGCCGCACGTCCACCTCTCCCCCGTCCGGCTCGATGCGGGCTCGGGCCTTTTCCACTCGCCGACGCGCCTCAATCACCCGCACCGGTCGCCTCTCCGTCACGATCCGCCCCTCCTCGCGACTGACCTCTTTGATCGGAAACTGTTTTGCCTCAAGGGTTTCCAGTGTGGCCTGAAAGACTTGATCGTAGGTGCCTTCGATGTCTCGATCGGTCGCTCCCGGGTGCAGATGGGAGCACCCCACGAAGACAATCGTCGCTAC
>PXSX01000362.1 GCA_003022655.1 Bacteroidetes bacterium QH_1_64_81
CCGTCGAGATTGGTGCGGAAGCGGTCGTCGACGCGGGGAAGCGGTTCGGTGGTGCCGGCGGGCCACTGCAGGTGGAGCCAATCGGCGTAGCGGGCGAGCGCACTGAACATGGAGCGGAAACCGAGTCGTGAGAATCGAGCCTGGAGACGAATGTCGGTCCGGGCGCGTGGAAAGAAGAGGTCCGTGCTAATGGTTCGAGTGCGCCTGCCGGTGTTACATAAAGTTATGCACGAACGGTCCCCGAGGAGTGCCGTCCCGGAGGAAAAGCATCTATAATTGCGCCCTGAACGTCCGACCGTTACCGGGCGTCGGCAGATGCAGAGGCGCGCTGCGCAGGTCGTCTGGAATGACGGTCTACTGCGGGGGCGTCGCGGCAATCTACAGAACTTCTCTGATGGGGGCATTTTTCCGAAAACGCCGAAAGAGTGGGTGCTCGGCATCCCAGCCGGGTCCGATGGCGGCCCGGTCCTTCCCTTTTGATCCCTCGATGACGGATCCCGGTTCGGGTCGTCTCCGTGGCGGTCGGGGGCACGCGGAAGACGGTGTTCTGGAGCGGGGCGGCGGGCGGCTCGGTGGATCGCTTTCGGTGGAAGCTGGCGGTCGACGGGCTGTTTGGCCGCCCCCCCCAGTCCGCACCGACTTCGACCTCGTGCTCCAAAACGACGAGCGCGAGCTGGTGCAGGTGATTCCCACCGTCGGGTGGAAGGTAGGCCCCGGGGCCATCGAGGCTGGCCTCCGTGTGCCGGTCCACGGACGCAGGTTTCCGGCCGGGCCCGTCTTTACGCTCGGCTACTTCCTCGCTTGGGACGATCCGCTCTGGAAGTGATGACCGCGGACGGTCGACGGCGGACCGCCGCATGCCCGCGACATCCGGCGGTCGGGAAGCCGAAAGACATTCCCTGTGGCCGTTTCTCAACCCGTCGCTCCCTTCCCTCTTCCTTCTTACCCTTCGCCCACTCTTCCTCCCCCATTCCCCCATGCTCCCTCTCCCACGCCCCCACGCTCCCCGGAGCAAGCGTCCGTTGGGTGTTACGATTGGCTGAAGAGCCTTCTGAAAAGGGACGTGCACTTGGAGCCGTCACGGTGCACTCGTACCTTTGATTTGTTCTCTCACATCCCGTTCACAATCCTCCGCACGTCACCATGCACCGCTGGGACGAACTCGACCTCGAAACGGAAGGCACCGGCATCTCCGAGCCCCTGAGTCGCCAGGTCAATCTGGTGGGCAGCATGCTCGGACAGATCGCCGAGGAGCAGGGCGGGGAGGCCCTCTTTGAGCACGTTGAAGAATTGCGGGCGCTCTGCAAGGAAGCGGAGCAGAACGACGACCCGGAGCTGCGGCAGGAGGCGGCTCGGCGCATCGCGGGGCTCGACCAGGATACGCTGGAGCGGCTGCTGCACGTTTACACTACGTTCTTCCACCTCGTCAACCAGGCGGAGCAGCAGGAGATTATCCGCATCAACCGCGAGCGGGCCCGGGAGTCCGGCCCGTCGGCGTGGCCGCTGGGGTCGGGAGACGAGGACGGGTCGTCGGAGGCGGAGCCGCGCCCGCAGTCGATCGACGCGACGGTGGCGTACCTGAAAGGCGAGGGCTACTCGTTCGACGAGGTCGTCTCGCTCTTTGAGCAGCTCGACATCCAGCCCACCCTCACGGCCCACCCCACGGAGGCGCGCCGCCGCACGGTGCTGCGCAAGGAGCAGCACATCGCCGACCTGCTCTCCACCCTCCGCCGCCCCGACGCCACGCCCGACGAGCGGGCTGAGACGCTGGACCGGCTCTACAGTCAGGTGGCCTTCCTGCTGGGCACCGACGAGGTGCGGGCCGAGCGGCCCACGGTGCGGGAGGAGGTGGAGCAGGGACACTACTTCCTGCACGGCTCCATCTGGGACACCATCCCCGCCATCCACCGCGACGTGCAGCAGGCGCTGCGGCGCCACTACGACGCCACTGCCGAGCTGCCAGCGTTCTTGAAATACCGGTCCTGGATTGGGAGCGACCGGGACGGTAATCCGAATGTGACGGCCGACGTGACGCGCTGGACCTTTGCCCGTCAGCGCCGCACCACGCTGGAGCACTACCTGGAGGAGATCGACGAGCTGCGCGACGACCTCAGTATCTCCACCCGCCAGCTTACCGTGTCGGACGCACTGCGGGACTCGCTGGAGGCGGACGCGGCGGCCATCGACCTGCCCAACGACGTGCAGGATCAGTACCAGCGCGAGCCGTACCGCCTCAAGCTGTGCTACGTGGAGGAACGGCTCCGGA
>PXSX01000363.1 GCA_003022655.1 Bacteroidetes bacterium QH_1_64_81
TGCCTCAACGGACGGAACGGCGGCCTGGATCGCCCGGGAATACCCGGAGGAGGTAAAAATTGTGCGTCACCCCGAGAACGAGCTGTTCTGCCGGGGCAACAACGCTGCGCTTCCCCACGCCACTGGGCGCTTCGTCGTGCTGCTGAACAACGACGTAGAGGTGCCGCCCGGCTGGCTGCGCCCCCTCGTCGATCGTCGGAATGGTTGTCGTGCTGGCCGCGGTGGCGGTCGTCGTATGGCAACGGGAGGCGCAGCCCGACCCTCCTCCGGAGAATCGATCGTCTCTCGACCGGGAGGCGTTCGAGGACGGATGAGTGGGTCCCGCTACCCTGACGGCTCAAAGCTGGACGCCGGGAGCTCCGCGAAGGTACGCCGGCCGAGGAGGTAATAGTCGACCGGGACGAGGCCCCGGTAGGGGGGCAGCACGGTCGGGGCGGAGGGGCTGGGCCGCTCCTCTTGGTAGTAGTGCCGCATGCGAAAAGCATCCCGGTAGGCACGCAGGATGGCTTTCGCCTCATTCAGGCGGCCCAGGGTGAGCGTGCGCCCGAGGGCGGCGGTGTCGCACGCCACTCGAAGGGGAAGAGTGGTCCGCCATGCCGACGGCGGCAGGTTTTTATAGAGCACGAGCAGGCTGTTGCGGAAATTGTAGTACGTCTTCCGCGGGGATGATTGAGGCAGGGAGGCACCGCCGATGTGGTACACCGTACTCTCAGGGGCCACCCGGACCCGATAGCCGTGCCGCTGCAGCCGCCAGCATAGGTCAATCTCTTCCATGTGCATCTCGAATCGCTCGTCGAGGAGCCCTACTTCGTCGAGCGCTGAGCGCCGGAGGAGGAGCGCCGCCCCGGTGGCCCAAAACACGTCGCGGGCGTCGTCGTACTGGCCGCGGTCCCGCTCCATGGTGTCGAAGAGGCGTCCTCGGGCAAACGGATAGCCGGCACGATCGAGAAGGCCGCCGGCCGCCCCGGCGTACTCGAATCGCTCCCGGTCCTCGTACTGGAGCATCTTGGGCTGCACGGCGGCCACGTCGGGGGCCTGTGTGGCGGCGTCGACGAGGGGGCGCAGCCAGCCGGGCGGCACCTCTACGTCGTTGTTCAGCAGCACGACGAAGCGCCCGGTGGCGTGGGGAAGCGCAGCGTTGTTGCCCCGGCAGAACAGCCAGTTCTCGGGGTGACGCACAATTTTTACCTCCTCCGGGTATTCCCGGGCGATCCAGGCCGCCGTTCCGTCCGTTGAGGCATTGTCGGCGAAGATGATTTCGAGGTCGGGATAGTCGGTGGCCACCACCGAGGGGAGGCACTTCTGAACCACCGACCTGGCGTTCCACGAGACGATAATGATGGAGACCGGAGGCGCCGCCATGGTGCGGGTTAGGTTGAGAAGTTGAGGGTTGAGGAGTTAAGAGTTGGGTGTTGGGGGTTGGACGTCATGGGTTGAATATTGGGGGGGGCGACAAGTATTCGGAAGTGTCGCCGAAATGCGAATCTTCTCACGCACTGGCACGGGGGACCCCCCCAATTTTGTGCACTCGTCTCAACGTCCACGCCTCGATGTCGGACCTCTCGTCACACACCATCGAGGACGCCCGTCGGGCCATGCAGAACCGGTGGGGCCACCAGGCCTTCCGGCCCGGTCAGGAAGCGGTGCTTGAGCCCCTTCTTGAGGGGCAAAGTGTGCTGGGCGTTCTTCCGACCGGCGGCGGAAAATCCCTGTGCTATCAGCTTCCGGCGGTGCTCGCCGAGGGGGTTGCGCTCGTCGTGTCCCCACTCATCGCGCTCATGCAGGATCAGGTGGAGGCGCTCCGGGCACAAGGCGTCTCCGCCGCGTTCATCAACAGCACTCTGCCCCCGCACGAGGTGGAGCAGCGGTGGACAAACGCCGAGCACGGGCAGTACGACCTCGTCTACATGGCCCCCGAGCGCTTGAGCAGCGACGTATTTCAGGCGCGGGCCGACCGACTGGACGTGTCGCTCGTGGCGGTCGACGAAGCCCACTGCGTTAGTGAATGGGGTCACCACTTTCGGCCCGACTACTTGGAGATTCCGGCGGCCCGAGACCTTCTGGGGGACCCGCCCACCGTTGCGGTCACGGCCACGGCCACCCCCACCGTCCGGCGCGACGTTCGTGACTTGCTCGACCTACCGGACGCGGCCGAGGTCGTCCGCGGCTTCGACCGGCCCAACATCGTCTGGTCCGTCTTCCGGACCGACAACAAGTGGGAGCG
This sequence comes from Bacteroidetes bacterium QH_1_64_81, assembly GCA_003022655.1. The sequence continues at coordinate 2,225 of PXSX01000363.1, forward strand.
GCTCCGCGCGGTCGTCGACGCGGTGCCCGGGACGGGGATCGTGTACGCCGCTACGCGCCGGGCCGTAGACCGGTGGCGACAGCGACTCAGAAACCATGGCGTGGCAGCGGCTGGATACCACGGGGGGATGGACGCGGACGAACGGGAGGCCCGCCAGCAGGCCTGGGTTCAAGACGAGGTGCGGGTCATGGTGGCGACGAACGCGTTTGGGATGGGCATCGACAAGCCCGACGTGCGCTTCGTGGTTCATGCGGACCTGCCGTCGTCGCTGGAGAGCTATTATCAGGAGGCGGGCCGGGCGGGGCGCGATGGGGAGGAGGCCCACGCGGTGCTCCTGTACCGTCCCCCCGACGCCGACACGCAGGAAGCCCTTATCGAAGCCTCTCATCCCACGGCGACGGAGGTGCGCGAGGTGTACGATGCCGTCTGCAGTGTGGGACAGGTGCCGGTCGGCTCGGAGCCGGACGGGCCCCTCGCGGTCGATATCGAGGCTGTGATGAAGACGACCGGCTACTCGCGCACGAAGATCCGGACCGCCGCCGACCTTATCGACCGGCAAGGGGCCTGGACGGTTCTTCCGCGCCGCAAGCATTTCGGCCTCCTGCAGTTTGCCACGACGCTTCAGGATGTGCGCCAGTTTGCCGACACCGCCGACAACCGCGCGCTGGGCGAATTTGTCCGTACCCTCCTCCGGGTCGTCCACGCCGACGCCTTTCGGGAGTGGTGGCCGCTCGACCTCCGGGCCCTTGCGGGTCGAACAGACCTGTCACGAGAGCGACTCCAGCGGGGCCTGCAATACCTCCAGGAGCGCGGCCTGGTGCGGTGGCAGCCCCCCGGCGCCGCCCTGCGGGTCGACCTGGCCTTCCCGAGGGCTTCGAAGCTGCCTGTCGACGACCAGGCCGTCCAGAACGCCCGTCAGCGGGCCGAGACGCGGCTCAAACACATGCTGCGGTACGCCCGCTCGGTCACCTGCCGACGGTACGCCCTGCTCACCTACTTTGGGGAAAAAACGGAGGAGCGGTGCGGGGCCTGCGACGTTTGTCTCGGGCGGCACCGTCCCACGGCCGTGACGCCGGACGACGAACCGGTGCTCCGCCACATCCTGGAGCAAGTTAACGACTCCGTGCCCCGGAAAGAGTGGTTCGACGAGCCGCCGGCCCCGCCGCATCGAATCGATGAGCTCGTGGACTGGCTCGTGGAGGAGGGCTACCTCAGGGTCGAAACGCCCCTGGACGGAGAGGTGCAACTCACCGAGAAAGCCGGAGACTGGCTTTGACAGGAGGCACCGGGGGCTACGGAGACCGTCTCCCTTGCGGGTCGGTGCGGGACAGGGAGTCCGGGGCGGCGCCGGGACGTCCATTGTCCCGTCCGGGACGCTGCAGGGCCTGCAAGGTATCAATCACGGTCTGATACAGCGCTTCAAGCGCCTTCGGGCGGCGGCTGTAGTAGTCCAGGGTGGCATCGAACTCCGACGGGGCCACCT
>PXSX01000364.1:0-2710 GCA_003022655.1 Bacteroidetes bacterium QH_1_64_81
CATAGTCACTTCGGGGGAAAAACGCCTTCGGCCCACCGAGGATGTAGGGGCTGACGAGAGGAAACGGGAGCACCGTGACCCGAACATCGACCGGGACCTCGAAGGCCGTAACATTGGCCTCGTCAGGATCTATTTCCGGGACGCCAGTGAAATCGTAGCTGCCAACATTTCTGTAGAGCAGTCCTGGCCGCAGATTAACAGGACCGAGCCCAAGATCGTAGACGACGCCAATGTGGTACCCGGTGGCATTATCGAGCGTCTCATTTTCACTTGTATTCGTGGTGGTCTTGATGTCTCCTGCCGAGTCGAAGTTCAATCCGGCAGACACGCCAAGCTGAGCCTGAACCGGGGGAGATCCAATGCCGAAAAGCAGAACGGCAAGGAGAGCAGAATACGTAATCCGTTTGAGCGAAGAGCGCATGAGAGCTGAGAACAGTTTGACGAGAACGTGTGAGTGGGATTGGCCGTGGGCCCGGATCGTCGATGCGTCGCGGGGCGACGCTTCCCCCACAAGAGGGAGAGCGCACCCCGAAGGCAGAAAGTAACAGGCCGCGAACAGAGTGTCTACGGCCTACTTGCGCCTCCAGGGCAATCGCATCTTAAGCGACAGGCGGTTAGGTTTCGGGGGAACTGCTCCCTGAACCGATTGCCGCCCCCCATGTCTGAGGCCCCGTTAATAGACAGTTTTGCCGAGATTGAGGATTCCAGATGTGCGCGCAACACCCTTTACCCGATCGAGGAGATTTTGCTTCTTTCGATCTGCGGAGCCATCAGTGGTGCCGACGATTTCGTGGCCCTCGAAGAGTTTGGTGAGTCGAAGCTCGATTGGCTTCGTGGGTTTCTTCCCTTCAAGCGTGGGGTTCCCTCCCACGACACGCTCGGGCGAGTATTTGGCCAGATCGAGCCCTCTGCCTTTGAGCGCTGTTTTCGGCCACAGGCGCGCCGGGTTCAAGAAAAGACTGACGGAGAGGTTGTGGCCATCGATGGAAAGACTGCCTGCGGGAGCGGGGACCGCGCCTCGGGCACCGAGCAGCTTCATTTGGTGGGGGCTTGGGCCACCGAGCAAGAGCTTATGCTCGGTCAACGCCGGTCGGAAGATGGGGCAGATGAGATCGAGGCGATTCCACAGCTTTTAGAGGTGCTCGCGCTGGAGGGCTGCAACGCCTGGATCGACGCGATGGGGTGTCAAACCTCTGTTGCAGAGGCTACCCAAGGCGCTAAGGCCGATTATGTGCTTCGAGTCAAAGACAATCAGGAGAGTCTCCGCTCCGACATTGAGCGTCTGTTCGAGCGCCGGTTAGACCGAGGCTTCAAGCCAGGTTACACTGACGTAGATGGGGGGCACGGGCGTGTGGAAACCCGTCGCTGCTGGGCGATTGATGTCGAGGGGCGCGGCCTCGTAGACGGAAGCCGTTGGCCCGAGCTTCAAAGCGTCGCACTCGTGGAAACAGAGCGCTTTGTTGCAGAGCCTCAGGAGGAGGCTGGACCGGTTGATGGCGAGACCGAAACAAAGCGCCGCTACCTCATCTCCAGCCTGGAGGCCGACGCCGAGAAGATCCTTGAGGCCTCCCGCCAGCACTGGCAAATCGAAAACGGACTGCACTGGGTTCTGGGCGTCCCCCTTCAAGGAAGATCACAGCCAGGTGCGGACCCGTTCAAGGAAGATCACAGCCAGGTGCGGACCCGTTCAAGGAAGATCACAGCCAGGTGCGGACCCGGAATGCAGCGGAGAACTTGGCCCTGGTAAGGCGACTAGCAGCTTCGGCCGTGAAGCAAGACGAGAAGGTCGACGCGGGGACGCAAACCAAACGAATGCGGGCCGTCCGGCGACGGTTACCGGGAGCATCTACTCCAAGAATTTCGAGATGCGATCGCCCTGCTTGCGTCTCTCACCTGGATTGTGCGAAGGAGCTGGACGGGGAGTGGCCCGAAGCTGCGGCGGAACGCGTCCCCGTTGCGACCGCCCCCTTGAACAGCCTCGGACGGAGAGCGGGGTCCTTCCACGGATTAGTTACAAGCTGTTTTCGGGACCGAACGGTACACTCCTCGCCTCCTGCAACCTCATTTGCGAAAACGAGTACGGCCAACGAGTCTCTGGCAGACTCAGCATCTCCCTCTCACTTTGTCGTCCAAAGCCTCCGGTTGCCTCCTCCATGAAAATTGGTATCACGTGTTATCCCACCTACGGCGGCAGCGGGGTGGTTGCCACGGAGCTCGGAAAAGCACTCGCCGAACGCGAACACGAGATTCATTTTGTTGCGTCGGACCTTCCGTTTCGGCTTTCCCACGTGGCCGGCAACATTTTCTTCCACGAGGTCAACGTCCAGAGCTACCCGCTTTTCGACTATCCGCCGTATACCCTCTCCCTCACCAGTAAAATGGTGGACATCGCCAAGCACGCGGGACTCGATCTCCTGCATGTGCACTACGCCCTTCCCCACGCGTCGAGCGCCGTGATGGCGCGTCAGATCCTGAACTCGGAAGATCTCGACCTCCCCGTGGTGACCACCCTCCACGGCACGGACATCACCCTGATCGGCCAGGACCCCTCGTTTGCCCCTGTCGTCAGGTGGTCGATTGACGAGTCCGACGGCGTCACGGCCGTCTCCGATTATCTCCGGCAGGAGACCTACGACCACTTCGAGGTGTCCGAAGACATCGAGGTCGTCCCAAACTTCATCGACACGGACCGCTTCGTGCGCCAGGACAA
>PXSX01000364.1:2864-5598 GCA_003022655.1 Bacteroidetes bacterium QH_1_64_81
ATGGCCTGCGAGGTGCCTGTCGTGGCAACCGACGTGGGAGGACTTCCGGAGCTCGTCGTGCACGGAGAGACGGGCTTCCTCTGTTCCGTAGACGACGTGGATGAACTCACGGACTGCACCCGGACGTTGCTCACCGACGAGGCGCTGCACGACGAGATGGCCGAGGCGGCGCGGCAGCGAGCCGTGGAGACGTTCGACATCGACCGCGTGGTGCCGATGTACGAGGACTACTATGAGCGTGTCCGCGGAGCCACTGTGCCTACCAGTGCCTAGCCTGCTCTATCCCCCAATCGCCTCTTGCACGAAGGGATTCTGCGCACGCTCCTGGCCAATGGTCGTGGCGGGCCCATGGCCGGAGTAGATCGCAAAATCGTCGCCGAGAGGAAGGAGCTTCTCGGTAATCGAGTTCAGCAGCTGCGTTCGAGAGGTCTCCGGGAGGCCCTGCGTTCGGCCAATTGAGTTTTGGAAGAGGACATCGCCCGTGACGGCCTGCCGGCTCGGGCGGTGGACGAAAGAAATGGAATCGGGCGAATGGCCGGGTGTGTGTAGAATCTCAAGGGTCACGTCGCCGAAGGAAATGGTGTCCCCCTCCGCCAGGAGAGTCGTCGGGACGGACGGCGGCTCGACCTCCACCCCGAAGGCTGTGGCCTGCTCGTCGGCCCGCTCGATGAAGGGCACGGCCGCCTCGTGGGCCTTGAAGCGCTGCCCAAACTGCTCCTCGAAAAATCGACATCCAAAGATGTGGTCGACGTGGGCGTGCGTGAGGAGCAGATGGCGAAGGTCCAGACCGTGCTCCTCGACGACGCTCATTACCTCCGCGCATTCCGCCTCCGTGTCGCAGCTCGCGTCGATGAGCACCGCCTCGCCCTGGTCGTGGCAGAGAAAGCAGTTCGTCATGAAGGGATTGAAGGTAAAGGGCTCGACGTGCATTGGCAGACACGGTAGGGGAAGAAAAGGACGGATCGGACCTTTTCAATCTTCGCCGTCCGGGAAAGATCCGACAGATGCGGTTGGGCGTGTGAGAACGTAGGCGTAGTAAGCATGAGAGGCACGTCACGCACCACGTGCAATGTGTCACGCGTTCCTCCCACCTCCATACATCCATTCCCCCACACTTCCACTGCCCGAACACGCGATTTCCCCCTGGCGTTTACACGGTTCCTTCGGGCGGAGCGTGTTTGTAGACGGACAGACGAGCCCATGCTGCGTCGCCTTCACTGGATCGTACTGCGTCGGCTGCCGGGCCCCTTCTTTGGATGGCTCGGCACGCTCATGTTTCTGCTGCTGATGCAGTTCCTCATCCGATGGCTGCCCGAGATTGCGGGGAAAGGCATTCCGATCCCCGTGATCATCGAGCTCATCGCCTACAACCTCGCCTACATGGTGGTGCTGGCGGTGCCCATGTCGGTGCTGCTGGCCGCCCTGATGGCCTTCGGCGGACTTGCCGAGTCTGAATACTACACCGTCATCAAGAGCACTGGCATCTCTTTCGGCCAGATCGTGTGGCCCAGCCTCGTCGTCGCCACGGTCATCATGGGCGGGATGCTGTACTTCAACAATGTGATGCTGCCGGAAGCCAACCATCGGGCCCGCCAGCTCTGGAGCGACATTCGGGGCAAGCGGCCGGGCTTTGAGCTCCAGCCGGGCGTTTTTTACGACGGGGTGGAGGACTACAGCATCCTCGTCCAGGACCGACCGTCGGGAACCAACACGCTCATCGGCATCACCATCTACGACTATACCCAGGGGCGGAGCCGGCAGGCCGTCATTAAGGCTGAACGCGGCACAATCGAGTCGCACGCCGGAGGCGCACGCCTGACGCTTTCGCTGCAGGACGGAGTGATGCACCGCCCGCTTCCCCCGGACGCAAACAACCAGGACGAACGGTACGAACGGCTTGCCTTCGACCGCCACCGCATCCAGTTCGACATGTCCGACGCCGTCTTCCGACGGTCCGAGTCGGGAGAGAGCTCCCGATCCACCCGAACCATGCGCACGCCGCAGCTCCTCACTACGCTCGACTCCCTGAAGACGGACCGCCAATCGAGGTACCGCACCCTGCACGAGGAGGTGCGCGGCACCCTTCTCCCAGATACCTCCGATACGACCACCTCCAGTACGACCCGGTCGGACACGGCCGTGGCGTCCGCCCCGGTCTCCCCCACACACGAATCTGCGTACCTGGCCCTTGCCGGGCTCGAGGCCGGGCGTCACCGCTCGGTGACGAGCACCGCTGCCCAGCTCGCCCTCGGAATCTTTATGTTTTACTGGATTACGCTGGTCCAGGGCGAGAAGCTCTCGGAACGCGGCTTCTTCCCCCCGTGGTTTGGGATGTGGATTGCCAACCTGCTCATGTCCGGCGCGGGCCTCTGGCTGATTCTGTATGTCGTGCTCGACCTGGGTGCCACCCCGCCCCTCCGCCGGCGCCTGTGGGACTGGCTTACCTCCACAGAACCCGACGCGTAGTGCAGCCGGGCAGAAAATCGCGAAAGGTTCCGTCTGTGCATCGCGTTTCGAAGATCCGTAGTAGTGCGTATTGCGTGTGCGTGAGGACAACGAAATACGCAATACGAAACACAAAACTGCTCCCCAAAGGACCTCTGCCTCGGAACTTCAACCTCCGCCCTTACGGCTCCGTGCTCTACCTCGTCCCCACGCCCATTGGCAACCTGGACGACATCACGCTCCGGGCCCTCCGGGTGCTCCGCGAGGTCGACCTGATTGCCTGCGAAGA
>PXSX01000365.1:0-1673 GCA_003022655.1 Bacteroidetes bacterium QH_1_64_81
AGGCGCTGACCCGGACGGATGCGGGTGCCGTCGAGGTCGTTCCAAACCTGGAGTTGCCGGATGGTGACCCCGAACCGCTGGGCAATTTCCCCGAGGGTGTCCCCCCGTGTGACACGGTAGGTCGTAGGGGAGGTAGCGGCCGTGCTGGAGGACGACGAGGAGGCCGACTCCGGCTCGGGCGACTCCGTATCTGAACCGGCACGGGCCGTCTCAATTGTCTCGAGGGTTCGCACGGGGGAGGACGTGCCGTACTGCACGCGCATCGGCTGCTGCTGATCGGAAGCGCTGAGAGCGCTCGCGTACTCCTGGGCGGGCACGACCAGTCGGTCGCCCGGGCGAATCGTGGAGCCTCGGATGCCGTTGAGCCGCCGCAGGACATCCGTGGAGGTGCCGAACTGAACGGCAATCTCGGAAAGCGTGTCGCCCCGACGCACGGCGTACGTCGTGGCCGGCCGCTTTTTCTCGTCCGGCAGGTCGGCGTAGTTCCAAGCGAAGCGTGGGTAGCTGCCCAGCGGAATGCGCAGGTAGTACCGCTCCTTCGACGGCGGCACACGGGCCCGGCGCAGCTCGGGGTTGAGCGACTCGAGGGCGCTGCGCGTGGTGTCGGCGAGTCTCGACACGGTGCTGAGCGAGAGGCGGCTTCCGTGAACGGGCACATAGTCGTAGGCGAGGGGCGAGGCCGGTTCGGGCGCTTTGAGATCGAACGCGTCCGGATTTTCCATGAGGCGGGCCGCGGCGATAAACATGGGCACGTAGCCCTGGGTCTCTCGGGGGAGGGATTCGTGGACGTCCCAGTACGATGGGTCTTCGGCGTCGCTTCGGCGCAGGGCCTGGCGCACGCAGTTCGTCCCGCAGTTGTACGCGGCCAGCGCCAAGTGCCAGTCGCCGAACTCGTCGTGGAGGTCGTTCAGGTGTCGGGCAGCGGCTCGGGTGGCCTTCTCGGGATCCCGTCGCTCGTCGACCCACGCGTTAACCGTAAGGCCGTATCGCCGACCGGTGGAGGCCATGAATTGCCACATGCCCACGGCCCCGGCCCAGCTTCGGGCGTCGGGGGTGAGGCCGCTCTCGATCATGGCGAGGTACTTGAGCTCCTGAGGGACGTTTTCCTCCGCCAGGATGTGATCAATCATGGGCCCGTATACCTGGACGCGCTTCAGCCAGCGGTTGACGTGCTTGCTGGGGTCGTCCTTCAGGTACGTCACGCTCTCGCTCACCAGCCGGTTTGAGGTCATCGGGATCTCGGTGTTCTCGACCTCCGCCCCGGGCCGAGGGCCCTCCGTGTTCAAGAGGGGATTCTCGACCTGTTCGAGGGACGCGAACAGACGGGCGCGGACGGAAAAAATCTGCCCCCGGGCCAGCAGCGTCGAGTCGGGCTCACTGGGATATCCGTGGAAGCGCCGGTACTCGGCCGTCAGACCGCCGTAGACCGACCGGACGGCACTCTCTCTGAGGGCCTCCGGCTGAGACCGGAGCAGAGCAGAGAGCTCTGCCATGGCCTGGTTGAGCAGTTGAGCCCGGCGCACGCTGTCCTCCGCGGCGAGAAGCTCTGATTCCAGAACGTAGAGGCGCGCCACCTCCGGGTCGAGGGCCGTAGTGTCTTCATCGGCCACCAGAATGGTGTCCGTGGGCACGCGCTTCGGTTCCGGGGTGGGCGCGAGCGAGGAGAGGGCCCC
>PXSX01000365.1:1775-6870 GCA_003022655.1 Bacteroidetes bacterium QH_1_64_81
GCGGGGAACATCGCTTGCGGAGCGTGCTCGCCGTCGGGAGGAGAGACACGCGAATTTTATGCCCACTCGCTTCTACTCCCGTTTGCTCGAAATGGACTCGGCCTCGATGAAAATATACCGGATGCTGGGGTGGTTTTCACGGATGGTCCGTTCGAGCCGATCGATGGCGGCCTCCACACCATCGGCCTTGAGCCCGTCGCGGAACTGCAGGTTTATGTTAAGGAGAAGCGAGTGTGGGCCCATGTGCATCGTGAGCAGGCGCCCAACGGCCGTGACGTCCGGGTCCTCCTCGGCAAGTTGATGAATGCCCTCGCGCATCTCCGGGGTAGCGGCCTCGCCGATCAGGAGCTTCTTGCTCTCCCAGATGAGAAATGCGGCCACGCCGCAGAGGATGAGGCCGATGACGATGGAGGCCACACCGTCGAGGACCGGCATGTGCAGGGCACTGGCGAGGTGGACGCCGACCAGGGCCACGACGAGTCCGGAGATGGCGGCGGTGTCTTCGAACAAGACCGTGAAGGTCGTGGGGTCCTTGCTCGTCACGATGGCCTCAAAGAACGGCGTGTCTCCGCGCTGCTTGTTAAATTCCTGCACCGCCGTCCGCAGCGCGAAGGCCTCGAACACGATGGCCGCCCCGAGCACGATCGTGTTGAGGGTGAGGCCGCCAATCGTGACGCCGAGGATCGTGGCGGTGTCCGGTCCCGCGTGACCGGGATCGAGCGTGTGGAGGATGCCTTCGTAGAGCGAGATGCCGCCCCCGAGCCCGAAGATGAGGACCGCCACGACGAGGGTGTAGAAGTAGAGCGACTTGCCGTGGCCGTAGGGATGCTGCTCGTCGGGCGGGCGCTTGCTGCGACGAATGCCGAGCAGGAGCAGGCCCCCGTTGCCGGTGTCGACGAGGGAGTGGATGCCCTCGGCCAGCATGGCGGAGCTGCCGCTCACGGCGGCGCCGAGAAACTTGGTGACGGCGATGGCAAAGTTTCCGAGGATGGCGGCGTAGATCGCCTTTTTCGACGAAGCCATGTTTGTCTGTGTGTGGGCGTGTTTGCGTGTGGGAGAGGGAGCGTAGGAGGGGAGAGCGTGGGGGTAGAGGGTGCGGGAGGGAAAGTGAAGGAGGGGAGAGTGTGGGAGGAAAGGGTATGGGGGTGGGAGAGTGAAGGCGAAACGCTGAAACTCCCGCGCTCCCACACCCCTACGCTCTACATCTGGTTCGCAGGAGGCACTCCGTATGGATTCGGCACATCGACGGAAGGTCGATCAGCCCGTCTCGAATCCGACCTCCGCGTGGCTCCCATCGCAGAAGGGCTTGCTTTCGGAGGCGCCGCAGCGGCAGAGTGCGCCCCCGGTGCCCCGCGACGGTCTCCTCATCGGCGGCCTCAATCGTGACGGGCCCCTCCACCACGAACGGTCCGTCCTCGGTGGAGAGGGGCTTGTTGCCGGACCGGCCGCAGCGACAGAGCGCCATGCGCGTGTCGGTGAGCAACGTGTCGCCGTCGCCATCGAGCAGTTCGGCGTTGCCATGAACGAGAACAGGCTTGGGCGTGGATGCAGCGCTCCTGGTCCCAGGTGACGGTGATCTCGTCGCCCTCGTAGGTGTAGACATTGGTGTTCATAGTAGAGGGGGGTGTGAAGGAGAGGAAAAGAACCGCCGTTGGTACGGGGGACGGCGGTGCGCGTTCGGTGGACGCCGAGCCGCGCTGTCGGAACGCTCAGTCGCCCTTCTGAGACGCGCCTTGGAGATAGCCCATTTGTACAAGCTGGTCGTGGAGGGAGGCCGTCCCGTCGAGCGGATAGCACTGCTTCTGCCACAGCACGTACGCGTTGTCGGCAAGGGGCGTGACGTGTTGGTGATAATGGTCGGTAAGGAGGACGCCAATACCCCGCGCCGCGGCGCGTTCAATCCGCTCTCCAATGGCGTCGATGAGAAGGGGTTCGACGCCGGTGAAGGGTTCATCGAGCAGCACGTAGTCGCGGTCCAGTCCTAGCACGATTGCCACTTCCAGCAGCCGTCGTTCTCCGCCCGACAGTGTGCGCACCGGTTGGCCCGCACGGTCCGACAGCCGATCCGGCACCTGCGACGGGGCGAGGGCTGCGCTCCGGACGAGCGTCTGCACTGTTACGTCAGCGGGCAGCATCGAGTCCTGTGGCAGGTAGGCGAGACGTGCGTACCGGGTCCGTTTGGAGGGCTTGTGCAAGCGATTGCCGTCGATGATTGTGATGCCACTGTTCGGCTGAAGCTGACCGCTAGCAATTTTCAGGAGCGTGGTCTTGCCACTGCCATTGCGCCCAAAGAGGGCCGTCACCTGTCCGGCCTGCGCCTTCAGGTGCGCTCCCTGGAGGATGGCGAGGGAAGGGACGCGGTAGAACACCCCGTCCACGATGAGGGCGTCGGTCTCGTCCACGGCCGCGGGGCTACAGGGCGAGAAAGAAAATGAGGCTGAATCCTTGCGTGGCGACAAACAGCCCCCCCAACAGTGCGAAGGGCGGCCAGCGCAAGTTGTCGTAGAGCACCCACAGGTTCCGCTGCTCGAAGCGGCGGTAGAGCAGAGCAAGGGCCACAGCACTCCCGCCGAACACGATCGTCTGTGGACTGGAGAAGGCGTAGTCGATTCCAAAAATGTACGCGGCCCCGAGTGTGGCGCCGAGCAGAACCGTCAACAGGGCGAGGTACCGCCGGAGAAGGTACAGGAGCATCGGCAGGCAAGGCACCCTCGAAGGGACATCCAGAATTAAGCGGAGCGCGGTCCGTACCTCCTCCGGGCCGGGCCGCCTGGCCGTCGGCGGTTTGCTCTATCAGGATTCGTCGCGGAGGGACGCGGCGAGGGTTTCTCCAGTCTCCAGTCCATTCCGGACCGCGGCGTGCAGGCGCGGGTCGCCGGCCACCCAGTCGCCCGTCACGTACACCCCGTCGCGGGCAGCAGCCCGCACCGCCTCCTCCCGAACACCCTCCTCCGGCAGCGCGTACCGCCACCCCTGATGATCGGTCCAGTCGGGATTGGCCAGGCGCTGGTCGTTCATGATCGTCGCGGCGTGGCGCGCGAGGTCGGCGACGTTTTGCTGGGGCGGATCATCGTACCGCGCGGTCGACCATCCCGGGCTCGCCTGCACGACGAGGACCGTCTCGCCGTTCGGCACGTGTCCCGGCTTGCACTCTTCGCGCCCGATCCAGCCGACCTCGTGCTCCTTGTCGGCATTCACCAGCGCGTAGTAGGGCGCGTCGATTTCGAAGCTGTATCCCAGGACAGCGGTCCAGACCGTTCGGCAGTCGACCTCAGCGGCGGCGTTGCCCAGACGGTCGACGGCATCGATCCCGGTCTCGCGGAGAAGATCGGCGGTCTGAGGCGCCGGGGGGTTTACCAGGAGGGCGTCGAAGGGGCCATGCGTGGTGCCGTCGGCGTCGGCAACCTGCCAGCCGCCGTCGTGGCGGAGGTCGACGATGCGCGTCTCGCGCTCGACTGTCGCGCCCGTCGCTCCGAAGAGGTGCTTGGCCAATCGCGTGATGCCGTCCGCGTACGTCCACCGCCGCGCGTCCCCATGATCTCGGCATTTGGGAGCGCGTGGTCGATGATGTACGTGGCGGCCGCAGCACCGGCCCCCGCGCCGATCACGCCCAGTCTGGCAGTCATAAGTAGGACAGTAAAAATACGTTAGTTTTAGTAGAGACCTGCCGTCCGGAGCGTCTTCTCTCCTGAAAGGTCGTCGAAATACTGCTGGCAGCTCTCCAGAAGCGCCTCAAGGCTCCGCTCCAGACACGCTGCAACCTGCTCTTTGAGTTCCCTCCACAGATCTTCCATTGGATTGGTCTCCGGGGACCTGACCGGAAGCAGGTACGTCTCGATCCGGTCTTGATCCCCGAGCCACCGGCGGACTTTCTGGGAGGTGTGCCACGTGGCCTGATCCCAAACCAGAATCACCTGTCCGACCGTCCTCTGGAGCAAGGACTTCAAATGCTCGATCGTGTAGTCCGACCGGCCTTTCTTGTAGGCTTCAATGCAGGTCCGCCCGGAAGTCAAGTCAAGCGTGCCGTAGAGCGTAAAGTCTTCATTGCCGTCTGGTACCATGACGGGCCGCTGCTGGCCGACCGGTTGCCATTGCCTGCGCAGCGGTGGAAATCGTTTGACTTCCGTCTCGTCTTCGATCAGCACCGTAACATTGGGACCAGCCTCTCCTACCGCCTCTACGATGGCCTGAATCCGCTCTCGGTAGGCCTCCGGATCAACCGGAGGAAGCTTCCGTCGGGGGCGCGTCCAGCTGTACTCCAAGCGAGAAAGCGCGTCGCGAACCGTCTCTGGATGAACGTCAACCCCGAGCTTCTGGTCAAGGTATTCTGCAATCCGATCGGTGGTCCAGCGCGTGGCGTTTTCTCCCTCGTCGGTCGGATTTCCTTCCGGATTCCCTTCCAAGAGGGTCTCGATTTCCTCTTCGACCTCTTCGGTGATTTTCTTCGGGCGTCCGTCCCGCTCTCGGTCATACAGGCCCGAAGGCCCTTCCTCGTCGAACCGATCCATCCACTTGTAGACCATTGGGCCGGTCACGTCGTGAATCTCGGCAATCTTTGGGGCCGAGTAGCCTCGACTACTCAGCAAAATGATGTGAGCTCGGACCGACACCCGGCCCACGTCCTGGCGTTTCATGCGCTTCAGTTGGTCGTGCTCTTCGTCGGTCAGCTCGCGAACGGTTCGGTGGGACATAACAGAGGACACAGCAATGGAAGGGACAGAAAGTTCGCCCCACTACATCGCCGAATAGCCATAATGTTCTTTCACTGACCTACTTATTTCTGCGTTGGGAGAATGCATCAGGGAGAATGCGGGCCGGGGACGGTTCGCCGCGGCCATCGTGCAGGTAGTCACAGCAAGGAGGTCACGTCACTGAGTGTCAAGGCCCAGCCGTGACGACTCGGAAATACCTCCATTCTGCCCTCCTTGCGGTGGCGAGGCGTAATTCCTGACAAGATATTGGCAACGGTGTGCAAGCGAACCGGTTGGATGTCATCTCTCGTGGGGGAGAGGATTATGTCCGCTCCGACACAGAACCGTGTCATTTCAAACTCGTCGTCTCGTTGGGACTCTCCACGCTCTATGAACGTCACCGG
>PXSX01000366.1 GCA_003022655.1 Bacteroidetes bacterium QH_1_64_81
GGACCGTCTCGCTCGATGCGACCCTCGTTGCTGGGCTGGCCGAGGAGGAGGGGGGCACCTTTTACAACAGTGCGGTGGTCGTCCGCCCGTCAGGGACCGTACACACCTATCGAAAGGTGCATCTCTTCTACGAGGAAAAAACCCTCTTTGCCCCGGGGGACCTTGGGTTTCGGGTCTTCGAAGTGACGATGCGGGACGGGACGCCGTATCGGCTCGGCGTCATGGTGTGCTTCGACTGGTATTTTCCTGAGGCGGCCCGTACTCTCGCCCTGAGGGGAGCCGACGTGATTGCCCATCCCTCGAATCTGGTGCTCCCGCACTGTCCTGACTCCATGCCCATCCGGGCCCGCGAAAATCACGTCTTCACGATTACAGCCAATCGCCACGGGCAGGAGCAGAAGGAGGGAGAGACGCTCACCTTTATCGGCATGAGCGAGGTGTGCGACCCCTCGGGGACGATCCTTCAGCGGGCGGAGCAGTCCAGCGATGAGATCGGAGTCGTCGAGTTCGATCCTCATGAAGCGCGAGACCGCGACCTCAACGATCACAACGATGTCCTCGGCGATCGGAGGCCGGATGTGTACGCGTCCGAACCAAAACGGGCAACGACTCCTGCTTAGCTGGTCTCTTCAAGAACGTAATCGGCCAGGGCCGAGTGAATTCGCTCTTCCGGGTTGGGATGGGGGTCCGGCTCGAAGGGGCGGCCCGTCACTTTTTCGTACAGTTCTACGTACCGCTTCGTCACCGTTGCCCGAAAATCATCGGGCAGGTCGGGCATCTCCTCGCCGGCTCGGCCCTGGAACCCGTGGTCCATGAGCCACTCGCGGACAAACTCTTTGGAGAGCTGGCGCTGCGGCTCGCCCCGCCGCAGTCGCTCCTCGTAGCTGTCCTGGTAGTAGTAGCGGGACGAGTCCGGCGTGTGGACCTCGTCGATGAGAACCAGGTCCCCGTCCATCGTGCGGCCGAACTCGTACTTCGTGTCCACGAGGAGAAGGCCCTGCTCGGCGGCCATCTCGGTGCCGCGCCGGAAAAGGTTCAGGGCCCAGTCGGCGAGCTGGTCGTACGTTGCGGCGTTAATATCCGTACTTTCGATAGCCTCGTCCCGGGTCACGTCCTGGTCGTGTCCCTCCTCCGCTTTCGTCGTGGGGGTGAGGATTGGCTCCGGAAGCTTCTCGCTCTCCCGGAGGCCCTCCGGTAGAGACTGGCCACACAGGCTCCGGGCTCCCTTGTCGTATTCGCGCCACGCGTGTCCGGCCAAATAGCCCCGGACGACGAACTCAATCGGGATGGGCGTGCACTTTTGGGCGACAGTCACATTGGGATCCGGCACGGAGAGGACGTGGTTGGGAACGAGGTCCTCTGTGGCATCGAAGAAGTACGCGGCCGTTTGGTTGAGCACTTGCCCCTTGAAAGGAATGGTCTGGGCCAAGACGTGGTCGAACGCGGAAATCCGGTCGGTCGTGACGAGAATTAGGCGACCATTCTGGCGATAGTTGTCGCGAACCTTGCCACGGTGGCATTCCCCAAGATCATCGAAGTCTGTGTCCTGGATCGTGTGACCGAGCTGCGCTTCAATTGCGGCTGGATCCATCAGTAGGGAGGGGGGGTCTGCCGTGAAGGAGAACTTGCTTGGGAGAACACGGTGGATACTGTGCGACGGGGCTGCAGGCCGAAGACACTGGCCCCCGGTGCGTCACCGGGCCCGACCGCTCGACTTTCGGACCTGGAGATGAGGTTCGATCAGCCGAGACACATATTCCTCCGGACCTGAGTTTTGGAGGCGGTCCAGGAGCACGTCCGTAGCCTCGTTCCCGACGTCGTACATGTCCTGGGCCACACTGGTGAGCCCAATGAATCGGCTTACCTTGATGTCGTCGTACCCGACAAATGCAAAGTCGTCGGGGACCTCAAGTCCTTCTTCGCGGATGGCCTGCCACGCCCCGATGGCCTGCACGTCGCTGCTTGCAAACGCCGCTTCCACGGGCTCATCGAGCGCCAGCAGATCCTGCATGGCTTCGTAGCCGGACTCTTCACTGAAGCCGTCGTGCTTGCTCGTGTGGCCGTGGGCCACCAGATCAGAGTCAAACTCAATTCCGGCCTCCTCGAGGGCCTGCTGATATCCCGCTACTCGGGCGTTCCGGATCCGATTGTTGTGAGGCGTGGTGATCATCCCAATTCGGGAATATCCTCTCTCGAGAAGATGCTCGACGGCCAA
>PXSX01000367.1 GCA_003022655.1 Bacteroidetes bacterium QH_1_64_81
TCCTGGAGGATGGCCATCTCGACGGTGGGCGTGGGGGCCTGCCCGAGGTCCACCACGTCGCATCCCATTCCGCGCAGCGTCCCGATGACGATCTGGGCGTAGGCGTCTCCGGACGGCCGGGCGTCCCGTCCCACGACGATGCACGGCGACTGCCTGGCGGCGGCCCGCTCGCGGCACCACGTGCCGAAGGCCCCCGCGTATCGGACCAGGACCGACGGATCGAGGCCCTGTCCAACGATGCCGCGGATGCCGGAGATGGAGGCGATGAGGGTGTCGTTCGTGGCCATAATGGTTGAGCGATGCGTAACAAAAGCAGGTGGGACGGCCGCCCCGGAGAGGAGGGGATGGGAAAAGGCCGAAAAGGCGTAGGAAAGACCCCGACAATGGTTCCGTTTGCGCCCTCTTTATGGAACCGGGCGTGCCCCCTCCCGTGGGAGAATCGGCCCTGATCGATAGGCACATTGGTGACGGAGAGTCGTCTCGCTGAGACGACTCTCCGGCGGCCATGGGAACCATTTCAATGCACCGACGCTGTGTCTCCATCCCGTTCTCCCCATTCTGGCTGGACCTGGCGCCGTCGGTTTTCGATGGCTACGGTGGCCCTGACCGTTTTGCTTCTGTCCTGGGGCGCCGTGGTCACCAGCATCGGCGCCGGGATGGCCTTTCCGGACTGGCCCACGTCGCTTGGCTCCTACAACCTGCTCAACCCGGTCGAGGGATGGTGGGAAGTGCCGGCCTACCTGGCGGAGCACGGCCACCGCCTTATCGCCAGTCTCGTGGGACTGTTCACCGTCGCGCTGGCCGCGTGGACGTGGTGGGAGGATCCGCGGGCGTGGATGCGGAAGTTGGGAATCGCGGCCGTTGCCCTGGTGATTCTACAGGGCATTCTCGGGGGGCTGCGTGTCCTCTGGGTCTCGCTCGACCTGGCGATGGTCCACGCCTGCGTCGCGCAGCTCTTCTTTGCGGTCCTCGTGGCGATGACGCTCTTCGTGACCGACGTGTGGCGGACCCGAGACGGCGTGTTGCCAAACACGGATGCCGCCGGTCGCCTGCGCGGATGGTCGTACGCCGCGGCCATCGTCATTTACTTGCAAATTGTGCTCGGAGCGCTGTTGCGGCACCCCGGCGCGGGGATGTCCGGCGGTTACACAGCACTGCACGTGACCGGCGCGTTTGTAGTGGTGGGGACCGTCCTTGGCGTGCTCGTGCTCGCGGAAAAGCACTTTGACGCGGTGCCGGCCCTCCGGCGGACCGCCTGGGCGCTGACGGGAGCCATGGGGCTTCAGTTCGCGCTCGGACTCGCGTCTTTGCTTCTGACGCTGTACGAATCGTCCGGACAGGGCGGCACCGTTGCGTACGTGGTGCTCACGGTGGCGCACCTGGTGGTGGGCGCTCTGCTCTTTGGCACGTCGGTCGTGATGGCCCTGCTCACGTCACGGCAAGAGGCCCCCGCGCCCGTCCGGGAAACGACAGACCGGTCCCCGGCGGAGGTCTCGGAACCGAGGTCGGACCCGACGCTGGCCGGCGTGGAATCGTGACTTTCCTACCCGCGCTCACCCCCTTGCTTCGCTGCTCTCCGCGCTTGGCGTTTGTTACTCATGGAGTTCCCGCCTGACGGGTCTTCGGATTCGCCTGTGGCCGTCTCGGCTGCTCCCGCCGCGGCGGACGCGCAGGCGTCCACGCGCTCCCTTGGCGCGGTGCTCCAGGATTACCTCGTGCTGGCGAAACCGGAGATCTCATCGGTGGTCACGCTCTCGGCCTTTGCGGGCTTTCTCGTGGGCTCTCCGGCGGGCCTCGACGGAGGCGTGCTGTTCTGGACCATGCTCGGGACCGCCCTCTGCGCGGGAGGCGTCGGCATGCTCAACCACGTCCTTGAACGCCGCTACGATGCACGGATGAAGCGGACGGCGGCACGGCCGCTGCCCGCCGGCCGCGTAGACCCCGACGCGGCTCGACGGGTGGGCCTCCTGCTGGTGTGCCTCGCCGTCGGCCTCCTGTGCCCGCTCGTCAACGCCCTCACGGCGATCCTCGCGGCCCTGACCGCCGTGCTCTACCTGTTCGTCTACACGCCCCTCAAACGGGTCACGAAGTGGAATACGCTGATCGGAACGGTGCCCGGGGCGCTGCCGGCGCTCGGCGGCTACACTGCCGCCACGGGGCACCTCGGCACGGGGGGGTGGGCGATGTTCGGTATC
>PXSX01000368.1:0-14334 GCA_003022655.1 Bacteroidetes bacterium QH_1_64_81
GACCTGCTGGACGAGGCAAAGTCCGCGCTGGAGCAGATCTGGGCGTGGGCCTACGATTGGTCGGAGGTGGGCCGCCCCGTCCACGAGGGACAGCCCGAGTCCCAGCAGCTCGCCGTCCCGATGATCCTGCTCAACCTCATTGACGTAGTGGCGGGGGACGAGGCCGACGACTACACGGTAGAGGTCGATGACTGCATCGAGCGCATCCGGCGCCACGTCGACCCCGACGCGCAGCTCGTCCGGGAAAACGTGCGGCCGGACGGGACGCCGGTGGAGGGCAGTGACGGGCGTCTCCTCAACCCGGGCCATGCCATCGAGGCGGGGTGGTTCGTGCAGCACTGGGCCCAGCGCCTGGGTCGGCCCGGCCTGCAGAAACTCGCTGCGGACGTCGTGCGGTGGTCCTTCGAGACCGGGTGGGACGACGAGCACGGCGGCCTCTTCTATTTCCTCGACGCCGAAGGCTACCCGCCCACGAAGCTCGAGTGGTTCATGAAGCTGTGGTGGCCCCACACCGAGGCCCTCTACGCCCACCTCCTCAACTACGCCCTCACAGGCCGGGAGGAGGACTGGTTCGCCTTCGAACAGGTCCACGACTACGCATTCGAGCACTTCTCCGACCCCGAGCACGGGGGGTGGTTTGGGTACCTGGATCGCCAGGGCCACGTCACCCACACGTGCAAGGGAGCGCCGTACAAGGGCTGCTTTCACGTGCCGCGAGGACTCTTCCTCTGCTGGCGGCTCCTGCGGCGACTGCAACGGAGACGTTGAGGAGGTCTGGGTGGGCAGAGGAAAGGGAGCGACCAGAAGACGTTGCAACCGCTCGGTACGGATGTGCTCTCGGTACGGATGTGCTCGGCATGTTCCAAGAAATAGCGTCCGATCCGACAGGATGATTGGATTTCCAGTTGACGAGTTGCTCAGCGAGGAAGAATGCTACCGGTACTTGAAACGGTCGATACTTGAAACGGTCGCTCCATCCGGAGGGGTTTTCTTGTCCGAACGGACATAAGCTGCCGGATGATCAGGCCCCGCACGACCGCCGCCGAGCGCCGCTTGTGGACTACTCGCTTGTGGACTACCGCTGCCGGGAGTGCGGTGCCGGGAGTGCGGAGCGGTATTTAACATCTTCACCGATACGGTGTGGTCAAAAACCCACTACGACTGTTCTACGATTGTGATGCTTCTGCGTGGATTTGCGAAGGGCGTTCCGACCAAGCATCTGACCGACGAGATGGACTTGGCCTACCCGTCGGTGCTAAAGCGGCGTCACCGCATTCAGGAGGCAGTTCAGCAGGGAGAGCGGGTCGGGCTCCCCGGCGGGGCGCTGGAGCATGAACTACCGGATCCAGAGGTCGAAGCCGACGAGATGTATCAAGACGAGATGTATCAAAACGCGGGGAAAAAAGGAAAGCCGCACCGGAATCCGGATGATCCTCCACGCCGCCGGGCCAACAAAGCCCGAGGGCGTGGGACTTACGAGAACGACCGGCCTCCGGTCCTCGGAATGGTCGGCCGCGAAACCGGATGGGCCTGCTTCCGAGTTTGCGTCGACACGAAGGAGGACACGATTCAGACAACGGTTGCCGGAGAAACGGCAGAGGAGGCCTGCATTTTTACCGACGAGAGCCGCTCGTACCTGTGGCTCGAAAACGAGGAGGAATCCAGAACCCGGAAAGCCATCGATCACTCTGAAGGCCGATCACTCTGAAGGCTGGGCTGAGGACCGCGATGGAGATGGCACTCGGGAGGTTCACGTCAACACAATCGAGGGAATTTGGACAAGCCTGCGCAACCGGCTACGGCGCTTCCGCGGTGTTCATAAGGACCACCTATCCGGGTATGTAGCGATGTTTGAGCTTGCTTTCAATCACGACCAAGTCACGCCGGCCCTCCTGCAGCGCATGTGCGGCGTGTAGTTCCATCCCTGACCTAATAAGAGCCTCCAAAGTTTAATCCATCCTTGATGGGGTCCGTGGGTGTCTCGTAACATGGGCAGCACCTCCTACGGGCTCGCATGAACTCCTGCGTGTCGTCCTGTCTGGGCCTTCCACAGGCACCCTCTAGCTCAACCTCCGCTGTATTACGTCCCGGTCCACCAGATCACCTATGCTGACCCGCCGTCTCCTCACAGTGATAAGCTGCTTCTTCCTCATCGGCCTCCTCGGAGCCATCTCCGTCCAGGCTCAGGAACGAGACTACACGATCAGGGGTCGGGTGATGACGACCGATGCGGATGAGGGACTGCCGGGGGCGAACGTGCAGATCCAGGGCGCGACGGCCGGCACGGCCACTCAGGCCAATGGACGATTTTCATTTACGGCGTCGCTTTCGCCCGGGACGTACACGCTCCGGGTCACCTTCGTCGGGTACCGGGCGGTCCGGCAGCAAATCGAGCTAGCCGATCAGCGCACCGTCTCTGTCGGCACAATCGAGCTCCAGCCCGACATCGCAGGTCTGGAGGAAGTCGTGGTCACCGGTCAGGCCGGGCCTACCCGTCGGAAGGAACTCGGGAATGCCATCTCGTCGGTCGAGGCTGCAGACCTCCAGGAGGCTCCAAAATCCTCCACGCTCCAGTCGCTTCAGGGCCGTGGACGGGGTGATCGTGAGCAATGACTCCCCGGAGCTGATTCAGATTGGAGGGACAACGCAGAACCGGCTCGTGGACGTCAATCCCAATGACATTGCCCGGATCGAAGTGGTGAAAGGGGCCGCGGCGGCCGCTCTGTACGGCTCCCGCGCCAACAACGGCGTCATCCAGATCTTTACGAAGAAGGGAGAGGAGGGGGAGACCGACATTACTTACAACACCCGGATCGAGACACAGGCCGTCCGGAAGACACTCGACGTGAACATGGCCCAGAACGATCAGGGTCAGTTTCTGGACAACGCTGGCGATCCGCTCCCGAACGATCAGAAACGCTGGGACTGGCAGGACTTTGTCTTCGAGCGGGCCTATGGCACAGAGCAGTATCTCTCGGTCTCCGGAGCCTCGGGGGACACCCGCTTTTTCGTGTCGGGGGCGTACCTGTTCAACCAAGGTATCGTCGATCAGTCAAACTTCCGGCGCTACAATGGCACGGCGCGGCTTCAGCACACCGTGAATGACTGGATCAATGTGTCGGTGGGGGCCCGCTACGCCCGCAGCGAGAGCAAAGATGTGCCCAACGGCGGACTGAACTCGCTCTACGGGTCGCTCACCGGCTTCATCTTCGGCCCCAACACGTTTGATCCGCGTCCGGACGACCTGGGCCGCTTTCCCGACGACGCCATCTTCTCGAACCCGCTGGAGGTGCAGTCTCGGTTTGACTTCGGGCAGACGACCGATCGGTTTATCGGTGACCTTCAGGTCGACCTCACGCCACTGGAGGGACTGAGCGTCAACTACATCCTCGGCCTCGACACCTACGAGCAGACCGGCACAGGATTCATCCCGCGGGGCGTTTCGACCCCCGGATTCGGAACGGGCTTTTCGCGGCGGTCTGAGCTGAGCAATCTCCAGCTCAACAGCGATCTGAACCTCCGGTACGAGACAACGCTCTGGCCCGGCCTGAGCTCGACCACACTTCTGGGCGGCACGTTCCAGTACGAGTCCGAAGAGACATTCAGCGCGCAGTCGCAGGATCTGGTTCCAATCTCAGAGACAGTCGGGGCCGGGACCTCCTCCCGCGACTTTGGGGAGTTTCGGGCTCCACGGACCATCTACGGCATATTTGGGCAGCAAAAGTTCGGCGTGGCCGACCAGCTCTTCGTAACGGGTGCTCTGCGGCTGGACGCGTCCTCCTCCTTCGGCGAGGACAGCCGTTGGCAGCTGTATCCGAAGGTGAGCACCTCATATGTGGTGTCCGACCACGCTTTCGTGCAGGAGGCGATCGGGGACGTCGTGTCCAGCTTCAAAGTGCGCGGATCTGTCGGATGGTCGGGGGGACTCACGTCGATCGGAGCGTTCGACCGGTTCACGGTCTACGACGCGCAGTCCTTCGGTGGCAAGCCGGGCCTCCAGCCGAGTTCGCAGCTCGGGGCCGTGGGCGTGCAGCCGGAGCGCCAGCGCGAGGTCGAGGTGGGGACGGATGTCAGTCTGCTGGACGACCGGCTCGGCGTCACCGTCACGTACTACCGGCAGAACACGGAGGACCTCCTGCTCACGAAGTCGCTCGCTCCGACGACGGGATTCAATTCGGAGCTCGACAACATCGGCTCTGTGACCAACGAAGGCGTCGAGCTCCGGCTTCGGGGCATTCCCCTGGATGGAGAGGATGTGCGCTGGACCTCCACCGCTACGTATACCCGCAGCCGCAACGAGGTCAACGGCATTCCGGGCGCCACGGGTCGCATCATCATCCCGAGCAGCTTCCGGGTGTCGGTGGCCCAGAACGGAGAGCCCATCGGGTCGTACTTCGGCCCCGCCTTCGAGCGTAATCAGAACGGGGACGTGGTCGACACAGAAGGGAACGCGATGGAGAAAAACGAGGATGGGCTATGGCGACCGAAAAACTGCAATGTCAGCAGCAACGGGTGCAGTGGCATCCCGGCGTCGGCCCCGAGAGACAAAATCATCGGCAGTCCGCAGCCCGACTTCACCTTTTCCTGGATCAATCAGGTGCAGGTCCGAGATAATCTCAGTGTCCGCGTTCAGTTCGACGGGGAGATCGGCCAGGACGTGTTCAACTTCACGCGTCGGGTGGGAGCCTTCTCGCCCTTTGGGACCCTGGAGATTTACGAGCGCGAGCTTGAAGGCGATCTTCCGAGCGGATACGGTGCAGCGGCGTTCAACATCTTCGAGCACTGGGTAGAAGACGGGTCCTATGTCAAGCTCCGGGAGGTGGCGGTGAACTACACCGTTCAGGCCCGAGGGCTTCCCGTCGAGAGCGTGAAGCTCACCGCGGCGGGCCGCAATCTATTCTCGATCGACGACTATACGGGGTACGACCCGGAGATCAACACCGGTGGGCAGCGGACGGGTGTTCGGGGATTCGACTTCGTGGTGCCCCCCATTCCCCGCACCTTCTCCCTCGGGGCCACTCTGAATTTTTAGGTGGTCGCTCATAGCACGGCCCCGCACTCTGATCAGTTTTCCAGTTATAGTTTCAGACTCCCATCATGCAATACGGCGCGTCTCGCCACTCGTTCATTGCTGCACTCGTCGTCACTGGCCTGCTACTCTCGGCGGCCTGCGACCTGAATCCGGCCAATGAGAACAACCCGACGGAAGAGGAGGTCTTGTCGACGGCGGAGGGGATCCGGACCCTCACCGTGGGCATGCAGGAGTTCTACGCGACGGATGCCCTGAACGCAACGATTCCCCGGGCCATGAGCATCACCAGCCGGGAGATTGCCATCAACAACACGTTCAGCAACCTCATCGAGATGGAGACAGGGGGGACCGACCTTCCCACCAGCAACGTCAACATCGAGTCGATGTGGTCCACCAACTACCGGGTCGTGAGCATGGCTGAGAACGTGCTGGCGAACGCCCCGGACGTGAACCTCACGGCGGAGATACGAAGCGGCATCGTGGCCACGGCCCGTCTCTTTAAGGCCATGGCCCTCGGGAATATCGCGCTGGCCTTCGAGCAGGCCCCGATGACGACGAGCCGGGACGGCACCGCCGAATTTGTGCCGCGCCAACAGGTGCTTCAGGAAGCAATTACGCTTCTCGACGATGCACTGTCGCGACTCGATAGCACGGCCCCGTCCGACGACTTCCGGAACAACATCCTCGCGACGGGGCTGAGTCTCCGCAATACGATTCACACCTACCGGGCCCGCTTCCATCTCCTTGTGGGCAACGATCAGGATGCCATCGATGCGGCAAACCAGGTGGATCCAACGGTGGCCTCGCAGTTCAACTACGACGACCAGAGCCAGAATCCCTTCTGGCAAGAGTTCATCCGGTCCGGCGACCTTGCTCCCCGCGACAGCTTCGGCACGCGGCTGACAGAGCCGGGAGACTCGCTCCGACTGAATTTCTTCACGAACCCCGAAGATGCTCTGAGTACCCCCAACGAGCTCCCTATCGAGGGCCCCGACGGTTTTTACACGAGTGCGTCCTCCCCCTTTCCCCTCTACGTGCCGGGCGAGCTGCCGCTGATTCGGGCCGAGGCGAAGTTGAGTATGAACGGGGCTACGCAGGAGGTCGTCGATGAGATTGACAGGGTGCGAACCGATTCTCTTGGAAGCGACGACATTCCGTCCCCGTTCGGCATCGCCGCGGAGCTGTCCCCGTACAACGGACCGATGACAGAAGAGGCGCTTCGGACGGAGATCCTCCGCCAGCGCCGCGCTGAACTCTACCTTCTAGGTACCGGACTGGCCGACAACCGTCGTCTCGGACCGGAGGTGAACAGCTGGCGGGATCCGGGGCCGTTCGAACGAAGCCGGAATTTCTATCCCTATCCCGACCAGGAACGCCGCAATAATCCGAATACACCTGAGAGCCCCGAGTTTTAAGCCGTTTCCCCTCCAATTGGGAACGCTCAAGCACGCTAGGCTTCAGGGGGCCTCCAAAGCATCCGGGACACTGAAACGTCGATTTTTCGAGACCACGGATTTCCAATTTCGAGGAGTCCGCTGGTCCTGAACGCGGTGCGTAGCGTCACACTCACGTGCTTGGGGCAAGACCGGCTTCCGAAGCACGCTGGAAGCGGTCCCAAAGGTTAACAATTCCTTGAGGTAGTCGCATCGGTTTACATATCATGGTTACGAGCATGCGTCCGCCGCCGCAAAAAGTGCGGACCCCTCGACGAGGTGTCTCTCCTGGACGACGGAACGGGCCTCCCTCCGTCGCCGATGTCGTTCCTCTTGTGTTTCCCTCACGGATCGCAGAAATTATCTGTCATGCCTGACCGTAACCTTCCGTTTCCGCTTCGCGAACTTGCTTCAACGGTGGCACTGGGAACACTGCTCGTCGGGACCCTGCTGTTTGGGGCTCAGAGCGTGCGGGCCCAGGACGTTGAGGTCTCCGGCACTGTCGTGTCCGCCGAGGAGCAGACCCCGCTTCCGGGCGTGAATGTTCGGGAGGCCGGAACCAACCGGGGAACGGCCACAGATCCGGACGGGGAGTTCACCTTTATGGTCAGCAGTTCCCAGGCCACCCTCGTGTTCTCATTCGTCGGCTTTCAGGAAAAGCGAGTGCCGCTGAACGGCCGCTCCGAATTGACGGTGGCCCTGACCGAAAAGGTGAAGGCCCTGGATGAGGTGGTCGTCACCGCCTTCGGGCTCGAGCAGCAGCGGAGAGGGCTTGGCTACTCGGTGGAAAACGTGGAGGGGGCCGACATTGCCGAGAGCGGGGCGAACAACCTTGGGGATGCCCTCCAGGGACGCGTTTCTGGGGTGAGCATCGAGTCGCCGCCCACCGGCCCGGGCGGCTCGTCCCGAATTACGATTCGGGGAAACGCCAATCTGGCGGGCAACGAGCCGCTCTTCGTCGTGGACGGCGTCCCGATTCGCAACGTGCAGGAAGGCAATGCCAGTCGCTGGGGCGGCACGGACGGGGGCGACGCGCTCTCGAAGCTCAACCCGAGTGACATCGAATCCATTTCGGTGCTGAAAGGCGGAGCCGCGGCGGCCCTGTACGGCACGCGCGCCCAGAACGGGGTGGTCGTGATCGAGACGAAGGGAGGCGAACTGTCCCAGGGAGAGCGCTTTGCCGTAGAGTATAACGGGAGCATCCGAGCCCAAACCATGAAGTCCACCTTCGATGAGTTTCAGTACGAGTACGGTCAGGGCACCGACGGCCAGCCGCCCGAGAACCAGCAGCAGGCCCTCAACCAGGCCTTCAGCAGCTGGGGCGCTCCCGTCAGCGAGGTGGACGAAGCCGTGCAGTTCGACGGAGAGGTCCGTCCCTACGAGGCGCAGAAGAGTAACCTTGAGAAGTTCTACGACACGGGGATTCGCTCGGAGCACTCTGTCGCCCTGTCCCGAGGCTCGCAGTCGTACGACGTGCGGATGTCGCTCTCCCGCATGAACGACGGACACATCATCCCGGCCACGAAACTGAACCGGACGACCCTGAACCTGCGCGGATCCGGGGAAATCGGCAAGTTGTACATGGACGGGAAGGTCAACTACTCCATTGAGAAAGCGAACTTCCGGCCGGAGCTGTCGGACAATCCGGCCAATCCGATGTTGTCGCTTTCGTACATGCCCACCACACTCGACGTCGAGACGCTCGATCCCCACAAAACGGAAGACGGCGAGCACCGTGCCTGGAGCAATAGTCCCTTCCGCCCGAACCCATACTGGGGCATGCGGGAGTTTGAGCGGAACGACGAGCAGCGGCGCGTGCAGGCCTTCGCGCAGGCCCGGTACAACTTTACGGAAAACATCTCCCTGGAGGCCCGGATGGGGACCGACTGGTACTCGCTTGACGACACATTCTCGGAGCCGAGCGAAACGCCCTGGGTTCAGAACGGACGGATCACGGAGTCGAACACGCGCCGCCGGGAGGACAACGTCAACGCCATCTTCCAGATGGATCAGCCGCTGACCGCCGATGTCGGGCTGAACCTGACGCTCGGGGGGAACCTCCGGTACGAGCAAAACGAGGCGGTGTCCGCGAACGGGAGCAAGTTCGTGATCCCGGGACTCATCGACTTCAACAATACGCAGGGCGATCGGCAGGGCGGCGGCTATGGCTTCAGCGAGAAGCAGGTCAACTCCGTCTTCGGGAAGGCCGAGTTCGACTATCGCGAGTACCTCTACCTCGAGGTCACGGGCCGCAACGACTGGGCCTCGACCCTCCCCGAAAACAACAACTCCTTCTTCTACCCGTCGGTCAGCTCCAGCTTCATCTTTACCGATGCCTTCGACGACCTGCCGGACGTTCTGTCGTCGGGCACCCTGCGGGCGTCGTACGCTGAGGTCGGGGGGGACACGGCTCCCTACCAGCTGGACCTGACCTACGGCCTCGTCGGCTCCCATCCCTCCCGAACCGGCGAAACCGTGTCCCGCGGCGGCATTCAGGGAAATCAGATTCCCCCCTTCGACCTGGAGCCGAAGCAGAAAGAAACCATCGAGTTTGGCACGAACCTGCAATTCTTCCAGAACCGAGTCGGGCTCGACATTACGTGGTACCAGGAGAACTCCACCAACCAGATTTTGGGCGTGCCGGTCTCGAACACGTCGGGCTTTGGCAGCCGCCTCATCAACGCGGGCAACATCCAGAATCAGGGGGTTGAGATTCAACTGCGGGGGACGATTCTCCAGGATACAGACTACAGCTGGAATTTCCGCGCCAACTTCACCCGAAATAACAATGAGGTGAAGGAGCTGGAAGAGGGGGTGCAGACGGAAATTCTCGGCCGGAGTCGCTCCCGGCACACCAACATTGAGGCCCGTCCGGGCGAGCCGTATGGCCAGATCGTAGGGCCCTCCTTTAAGCGCACCGAGGACGGAGAAATCATCCACGATCAGGATGGTCTGCCCGTCGTGGGAGAGTCGAAGCCCCTTGGCAATCAGGAGGACGACTGGTCACTGGGGCTCACCAACACGGTGCAGTGGCGAAACATTACCCTTGAAGCGCTTCTCGACGTCCAGTGGGGAGCCGACATCTACTCGCTCACGAATGCGCAGGCCTACAGCACAGGCAAGCACGAGGACACGCTTCCGGGCCGCGAGCAGGGCTTTGTGGTCGGGGATGGGGTCATCGTCACCGAGCGCAATGAGGACGACGAGATCGTAAGCACGCGCCCGAACGACGTCGAGGTCGACCCGGAGGACTACTACGGATACATCGGCGGCAATTTTGCCGAGCCGTTCGTCTACGACGCCAGCCACATCCGCCTGCGCCAGGTTCGCCTAAGCTACAGCCTTCCGTCATCGGCGGTCGCTGCCCTTCCGGGCGTTAGTTCAGCCCAGTTCTCGCTCACGGGCCGCAACCTGTGGCTCATCTACGACGAGGTGCCGAATGTGGATCCCAGTGCAACGTACTCGACCCGGCGGGACCACGGGCTCGAGCACGCCAGCCTTCCGAACACCCGCAACTTCGGTCTGGACGTGCGGGTCCGGTTCTAGGTCACGATCTTAGACCCGTCTCCCCTCTCCGACAGTCACTCACGATCTCAGCAGATCGTCATGATGCGATCCACGTTTTCCACGCTTCTTTGCGCCCTGGTCCTTCCGCTCTTCCTGGGCGGATGTGATAGCCTCACCAACATTACCGAGAAGAACGAGAACCCAACGGCGGCGACCAGCATGGAGCCGGGGCTTCAGTTCGCCAATATTCCGCTTGCCATTGCGGACAATCGCTTCGAGGCGTGGCGGGCCAACCTCATCCACGCAGACTGCATCGTCCAGCACCTAGCCAGCACCACAACCGATTGGTCGGGGTGCTACTATACCCTGAACGAGGGATACAACACCGCCTACTGGAATAGGCGGTGGGGTGACTTCAAGAACATTGAGGACGTGCTCAGCAAGACGAGCCCGGATGAGAATCCGGAGTTCACAAACATCCATGCGATGACGCGCATCCTGCGTGTTTTCGCCATGCACCGGATGACCGACCTCTACGGCAACATTCCCTACGAGCAGGGCGGCAAGGGATTAACCGAGGGAGTTCAGAACCCGGAGTACGACGCGCAGTCGGACATCTACCCGGCAATGATTGCGGATCTTCAGGAGGCCCGCGGCCAGCTCGACCCGAGCGTAAGCACCCTGGACCCTGCTCGCGACCTCCTCTTCGCGGGCGATATTGGAAAATGGGAGAAGTTTGCCAACTCACTGATTCTGCGCCTTGGGATGCGCATGTCCGAAGTGGCCCCCGATCAGGCCCAGTCGGCCGTCCAGGATGCGCTGAACAGCGGCGTTATGGAGAGCAACGATGACATTGTCTATACCGAGCATGTGGAAACGAATGGGGACCGGTACGGGGTCGGGCAGGTATTTCAGGACTTCGGCCAGGGGGGGCACGCCTTCCGAATAAGTGAGACCTTTATGGACGTGCTGAAGGGCGATGCGGGGGTGAGTTCCGACGTGGATCCGCGGACGAACATCTTTGCGGCGAAGTACGACGACTCCGACAACCTGCTGAGCGAGGATCCCGATTCACTAGAAGGGTTTGAGAATGGCCTCCAGCCTGAGGAATTCCCCGAGAACACGTTCCAGTTTGCGCAGCCGCATCGGAGCTACATGGTGCGGTATAGCTCGCCGGACCTCTGGATGAGCTACGCCGAGGTGAAGTTCCTAAAGGCGGAGGCGGCCCTGCGCGGCTGGCACCCCAACAACTCGAACGCCCGGCAGCACTACGAGGACGGCATCGAGGCCGCCATGAAGCACCTCACCATCTACGGCGCGCCGGAAATTTCGCAGGGTGAGATCAACGATTATCTCGACAGCCTGCCGGACCGCGACCCGACGCTTGAGGAAATTATCGAGCAGAAGTGGATTGCCCTATTCCTGAACGGTTACGAGTCGTGGGCGGAGTTTCGGCGCACCGGCTACCCGGATGAGGTGCGGACCAACCCTGTTAACGCCCCGGCCAATGAAACTCCAGAAGACGTGTTTCCCGGCCGTCTCATCTACCCGACGAACGAGGCCCAGATCAACCCGAACTTCAGCGAGGGATCCACCCAGCCGAACGAAATGAGCACCCGGATGTGGTGGGCCCGCGACCCCGGTGAAACGGCCTCCGTGAACTAGACGATTCCTCTTCCGCGAACCGCAAAGGGCCGGCTGTCGGAGCGATCCGGCAGCCGGCGTTCATGCGTTGCCGATCGAGCAGAGCACGGAGACCTTGCGAACTACACGGACGGGGCGGCCCGTTGAAGACGATCACGCCGTTGAAGACGATCGCGTCCGTTCGCCTCGTCCGGCTTTTGGATCTCCCACGATGTCGTACCTGCGCTGCATTTTGGTTCCCCTCCTGGTCCTATGCGTGCCGGCGGCTGCGGCGCAGCAGGCTCCCGAGGAGCTCTTTACCCGCCTCTCTGCGTCGGAGACCGGCATCACGTTCGCGAACGATCTCGATGAGGGCCCCGACGTCAACGTGCTCGCCTACGAGTACCTCTACAACGGCGGGGGCGTGGCCGCGGGTGATCTTACCGGCAACGGGCGCCCTGATCTCTACTTCACGTCTAATCAAAAGGCCAATGCCCTCTACCTGAACGAGGGAGACTTCGAGTTCCGCGAGGCAACCCAGGCCGCGGGCGTGGCCGACCAGGAGGGATGGACGACTGGCGTGACCATGGCGGACGTAGACGGGGATGGACGCCTCGACCTCTACGTGTGTCGCTCCGGGTGGATGGGACAAGAGAAGCGCCGCAATAAGCTCTACCTCAACCAGGGCACGGACGAGGACGGAGTGCCGCAGTTCGAAGAGAGGGCCGCCGCGTATGGGCTCGACGACCCGGCCCAGTCGACCCACGCCACCTTCTTCGACTACGATCGCGACGGGGACCTCGACCTGTACCTTCTCAACCACCCGGTGCAGCGGTATCTGGGCCGCGCGGAGCTCGATGCGGCCCGCGAAACGAAGGACCCCATGGCGGGCGACAAGTTGTACCGAAACGAGGGCTCGGGCTTCGAAGAGGTCACGAGCGAGGCGGGCATCAAGAGCAGCGCCCTCGGGTACGGCCTGAGCGTGACCGTAGGTGACGTCAACCAGGATGGCTGGCCCGACCTCTATGTGTCCAACGACTACATGGCGGACGATCGCCTCTACATCAACCAGGGAGATGGGACCTTCGAGGAGAACATTCGCGCCTGGATGGACCATACCTCGTACTCTTCGATGGGGAGCGACATCGCCGACGTCACAAACAATGGACGCCCCGACGTCTTCACCCTTGACATGCTGGCGGAGGGACAGCGGCGTCAGAAGCTCCTGAAGGGTCCTGAGGACTTTGAGTTCTACCGGGATCTTCGGGCGCGGGGATACTACCGCCAGTACATGCGCAACATGCTACACCGTAACAATGGCGACGGTACGTTCAGTGAGATTGGCCAGCTTGCCGGCGTCTCGAACACAGACTGGAGCTGGGCCGCGCTTTTTGCCGACTTTACCCTGAACGGGCACAAGGACCTTTACGTGACCAATGGGTACCGGCGGGACTACACGAACCTGGATTTTCTGAACTCGGTGCTCTTCTCCAGCATCGACTACCTCAAATACTTCAACGCCGAGAACCCTGAATCCATCGACGTGGATCTGTATGGGCTGACCCGGAAGATGCCCTCCACGCCGATCCCCAACTACGCGTTTCGGAATGAGGGCGACCTCACGTTCGAAAAGACGAGCACGGCGTGGGGGCTCGGTGAGGCGAGTTTCTCAAACGGGGCCGCCTACGCGGACCTCAACAACGACGGGGCGCCGGACTTGGTCGTCAATAACATCAACCAGGAGGCCTTCGTCTACCGCAATAACGTCCGCGAACAGACCGCCCGCAACTACCTCAGCGTAGACCGTCGGTCGAGCAAGAACTGCACTTTGGGCTCGGCACGGCCGATTCTGTTTCTCTCACCGTCACGTGGCCCGATCAGGCGGAGGAGACGCGCCGCAGCGTAGCGGCAAACCAGACCGTCACGCTTTCGAGGACGGACGCCGATCCGCCGGAGCCGACGTCGCCGTCGTCCCCCGATCCCCTTTTGTCAAATGTGACCGACGGCCGCAATCTCGCTTTTACGCACCAGGAAAATGCGCTCGTCGATTACGACCAGCAGCCGCTCCTGCCGCACATGCTGTCCCGGGAAGGGCCGGCCCTGGCGCACGGGGATGTGACAGGGAATGGACGCGAGGACATATTTGTGGGGGGAGCCCGAGGGCAGAGCGCAGTCCTCTTCGTGCAGCGACAGGACGGGTCGTTTGACAAGACGACCCCGTCTTCGTTCGCGGCTCACCGCGACCGCGAAGATGTGGACGCCGTCTTTTTCGATGCGGACGGGGATGGACGTCAGGACCTGTACGTCGTAAGTGGCGGCAAGGCGGCACGACGGTCCTCGGAATACCAGGACCGTTTGTATCTGAACGACGGAACGGGGCAGTTTGCGCACGCTTCCGGTGCGCTTCCCGCCATTGAAAGCAGTGGGGGAGCAGTCGCCGCGCACGACTACGACGGTGACGGAGAGACCGATCTTTTTGTCGGCGGACGGGTGTGGCCCGGAGAGTATCCCCTCCCGCCTCGCAGCTTCCTGCTCAAGAATACCGGGGGCGAGTTCGAGGACGTGACCGCCGACGTGGCGCCCCTGCTCTTCAAGCCCGGCATGGTGACCGACGCCCTCTGGCATGACCTCAACGACGATGGGCAGACGGAACTCGTCCTCGCGGGGGAGTGGATGCCCATTCGGGTCTTCCGGCAGGGGGGCACCGGGTTGTTCGACGAGGTCTCCGCTCAGATGGGC
>PXSX01000368.1:14375-17936 GCA_003022655.1 Bacteroidetes bacterium QH_1_64_81
GTGGATGCCCATTCGGGTCTTCCGGCAGGGGGGCACCGGGTTGTTCGACGAGGTCTCCGCTCAGATGGGCTTCGAGGGCACGAGCGGCTGGTGGTACGCACTGGCCGCGGCGGATCTCAACGGCGATGGCCAGACTGAGCTGGTGGCGGGCAATAGAGGCCGTAACGCCCAGGTGCAGGCCCGCCCTGAGGCCCCGGCGGCCGTCTACGCCGCCGACTTTGCCCGGGACGGCGGTACCGACCTCATTATGACCCACCACCTCGACGGCACGGAGTACCCGGTCTACTGGCACGATACGCTCATCGAGGCCGTCCCGTCCTTCGAACCTCGGTTCGACTCCTACGAAGACTACGCCACCTCGACAATCGACGACATTTTGACCCAAAAAGAGCAGGACGCGACCACCCGTCTGACGGCCGAGACCTTCGAAACCAGTCTCTTCGTAACCCAGGCAGACGGACCCTTCCGTCGGCGGGCGCTCCCCATGGAGACGCAGTTTGCCCCCATTCAGGGCCTTGCGGTCCGCGACGTAAACGCCGATGGGCGGCCTGATCTCCTGCTGGCGGGCAATGACTTTACGGTGCGCCCGCAGTGGGGACGCGCCGACGCCGAGAAGGGAACGGTTCTGCTGAATCGAGGCGATCTCCAGTTCAAGGGACGCGGCAGTCGAGAGAGCGGCTTCTACGCTCCGACGGATGTGCGCGATCTCGTGATCGTGGGCGAGGGGCCCCGGTCCCTGCTCGTCCTCGGCAACAACAACGCTACGCTCTCCGCCTTTTCATTCGTTCATTCCCCGCAGTAGGCTTTTCTTCAGAACGGTATGTCCGCCCGTGTTCTCCTCGCATCGGGAATTTTGGTACTGCTGGGGGTCGCTCTCAGCGACGCGACGGTGGCACAGGTTCCCGATCCTCCGTCCGCCGACCAACTCGCGATCCAGTGGGGGGTGGAAACCAACCTCGTGGACGATGGGGCGCGCTTTCGATCTCGGCTCACCCTTTCGAACGAAGGGGCCACCGCGCTTCCTGCGTCTGGCTGGTCGCTCTATTTTAATTTTCTGCGGCAGATCGATCCGGAAAGCGTGTCGGCGCCGGTGGAGATCACCCGAGTCAACGGCGATTTCTACAAGCTGGAACCGGGCGACGACTTTGCATCCGTCGCGCCCGGCGAACAGTTCGAAGTCACGTTCGAAACCCCTGGGGCGGCCATCAAGCCCATCGACGCGCCCGCTGGCTTTTACGTCGTCTTTGCCGGGCCGGATGGGGAGCCCGGGCCGCCCGCCCCCGTGACGGACGTGGCCGTCGAGCCCTTCACGCGCCCCGAGCAGACGACGCGAGCCCCCAACGACGTCTGGCCGGTTCCGACCCCTGCCACCCGATACGAGGACAACGCGTCCCTGACGACGCGCCCGCCCGACTCGGTGGGGCGCATCGTGCCCACCCCGGACTCGACGCACCGGCGCCCCGGATCGGTTTCGCTCGGCGCGGACGCGACCATTCGCTACGAGGAGGGCCTCGCCCCGGAAGCGCGACAGCTTGCGGAGGGGTTGGCTCCGGTGCTCGGACGACGGCCCGAGACGACGACGGACGCCCCCACCGCCGCCATCACGCTCCGCCGGGCCGACGTGGCTCCGCCCGCCGCCGATTCGGTACAGACTGAGGCCTATCGGCTCACGATCGATCCGAAGTCGGGCATCGAAATCGTCGGTACGACCGATACCGGCGTGTTCAACGGGGTGCAGAGCCTGGAGGCCTGGCTTCCCGTGCGGGCCCATCAGGCTCCCTCGCCGCCGGTGGCCGTGCCCGCCGCCCGGATCGTGGACGGGCCCCGGTTCGGGTACCGGGGGCTCCACCTCGACGTGTCGCGCAACTTCCAGTCGGTAGCGGCGGTGAAGCGGCTGCTAGACGTGATGGCCTTTTACAAGCTCAACACCTTCCACTTTCATCTTACGGATGACGAGGGGTGGCGTCTGGCCGTGGACGGCTTGCCCGAGCTGACCGAGGTGGGCGGGCGCCGCGGCCACACGCTCGACGAGCGCGACCACCTGGTGCCGTCGTATGGATCCGGCCCCGATCCGCGTCCCGCCGCCTCACCGGGGAGTGGATGGTACAGCCGCGCCGACTACCTGGAGATTCTCCGATACGCCACGGCGCGCCACATCACGGTGATGCCCGAGATCGACGTGCCGGGACACGCCCGCGCCGCCATTCAGGCCATGAAGACGCGAAGCCGTCGCCTACGGGCGGATGGGGACACGGCGGCGGCCCGCCGCTACCGCCTGCACGACCCGGACGACGCATCGGACTACGAGTCGGTGCAGGGGTGGGACGACAACGTGATCAACGTCTGCCAGCCGTCCACCTACCGCGTCCTTGCCACGGTCGTTGACGAGCTCCGATCGCTCCACGACGCGGCCGGGGCTCCGCTTCCCAGCGTTCACGTGGGCGGAGACGAGGTGCCGGCGGGAGCGTGGGCCAAATCGCCCGTCTGTGACGACTACATCGCGCGTACCCCAGACGTAGACCGTGTCGATGACCTGTTTGGGCATTTCCTGGCCCGGTTCCAGGACACGCTGGCCGCTCGGGGCCTCACCATGGCGGGATGGGAGGAGGTGGGACTGCAAGAGGCCGACCACCAGGCCGCCACGACGACCCCGAACCGGACCTTGGTGGGCGAGGACGTTCGTCCCTACGTCTGGAGCAACATCTGGGGCGGCGGCACCGAGGACCGGGCCTACCGGCTGGCCAATGCGGGCTACGACGTGGTGATGTCGCAGGCCACCAACTTCTACTTCGACATGGCCTACAGCAAGCACCCACAGGAGGACGGCTATTACTGGGCCAGCTTCGTCGACACCCAGGATCCCTTTGCCTTCGTGCCGTTCGACCTGTACAAGAGTGCCGACCGCACCGCGATGGGGCACCCGATCGATCCGGACACCGCCTTCGCCGACCGCGTGCGCCTCGCCGACTCGGCCCGAGCCCACATCCTGGGGCTGCAGGGCCAGCTCTGGGGCGAAACGCTGCGCAGCACCGACCGGATGGAGTACATGGCCGTCCCACGGCTGCTGAGCCTCGCCGAGCGGGCCTGGGCCCCTCAGCCCGGCTGGGCGTCCCTCGACGACACGGAGTCCCTCCGCCATAGGCGCGGTACCGCCTGGAGTGCGTTCGCCCATCGGCTCGGGCAGCGCGAGCTTCCGCGCCTGAGTGCCCGCCATCCCGACTGGTCGTATCGTCTGCCGCCGCCAGGGGGCAAGGTTGAAAGTGATACGCTGCGGGCAAACGTGAGTCTTCCCGGCCTGCCCGTCCGCTACACGACCGACGGCACCACTCCGACCGCCGCCTCACCCCGGTACACCGGACCCGTCTCCATCCCCGAAGGCGCAACCGTTCGGCTGCGCACCTTCGATACGCTCGGGCGAGGAGGGCGTACGGTCACCGTCTCGGCGTCCCCGTAGGAGTCGGGAGAAGGTCCCCTCGGAGGTGGCGATCGTTCCGGTTTCCACCTTCGGCGCGCCTCCTCTGCAACACTCATGAACCGGGTTCTGATACTCCTCCGCCTCGA
>PXSX01000369.1:0-2184 GCA_003022655.1 Bacteroidetes bacterium QH_1_64_81
GCAGGTGCATGGCGGCGGGATCGTCGGACGCTAGGTCGTCGAGCACAGCGCGGATCGTGTCGGCGCGGCCCGCCGCCAGGGCGTCAACCCGCCCCAGCGTGTAGGCCGCGTTGCGGCGCGTCCACGGGTCCTCGGCCCGCAGGTGCTCCGTAAGCCAATTTGTCGCCGCAGAATCGGTGATGCCGCGCATGCCGTAGCGGGCGAGGGACAGTGCGAGCGCCGGATTGCGGTCCGCCGGGGGGCGGAGGCGAAGAAGGGCGCGCAGCGAGGCGGCGTCGCCGGTTTTGCCGATGGCCTCGATGAGGCGACGCTGCACCCGGGCGTCGCGTTCGAATCTGAGTGTTCGGAGCAGGGGCGTCTCGGGCACACGTTCGGGAGGCATCTGGCCGAGGGCAAGCGTGGCGTCGATCCGGACAAGGGGCACGCTGTCCTTGAGGCGGGACAGGAGCGCCGGCACCGCGGCCGTGTCCTGCACGGACGCAAGCGCAAAGGCGGCCCGGCCTCGCACGTCGGCGTCGGTAGCCTCAAGCATCGCTCGCAGCCCGTCGCCGTCCCGACTGACCTGCGCTTCCACAACCGCCTGCAGGGCCGGCCGCGTCAACAGATCGTCGGACGGGCGCTCCGGTGCGGGCTGGGCGGCGGCACCTCCAACGCTCCACAGAACGACGACGAAAAGCGCAATCCGGACGCTCATGGGGTGCAGGGGCGTGAAACCGGGGAGCAATAGCCAGGAATATCGAGCGGCGGCAGCCACGTCACCCCTCCATTACCGCTCGACGTTCCCAACTGTTGCTGAGGCTGCTCTCCCGCGTCTCCTCGACACCCTCTCCGAAAGCGTCCGGCATAGAGGATACTCCATGCGGCCCCTCGACGGTGTGCCAACAATGGATGCCGAATCCCACCGTCCTCCCGCACATCCCCGCGCACCCACGCCTTCTCTCCCTTTCGCCCACTCCCCCGTCCTCCGGGAACGTTCGCCCGAATCTTGAATGCAAGCCGATCCTGTTTCACGAACGCCCTTCCACCAAGCCCCTGCCCCTTGTCATGGAGCCGATTGAAGACCTGGACGTCCTCTCCGAAGAGCGCGTGCGCCAGCGTGAGGCCGACGACGCCGATGAGGACCTCGACCGCGTGAAGCACGGCTACGACGCCACGGCCGGCGACAAGCAGGTCTACATCGAGACCTACGGCTGCCAGATGAACGTCAACGACTCCGGCATCGTGGCCTCGGTGCTGGAGGAGAGCGGCTACGGCCTCACCCGAGACGAGGACGAGGCCGACGTGGTGCTCCTCAATACGTGCGCCATCCGCGAGAACGCCGAGCAGAAGATTCGCACGCGGCTTGGCATGCTGCGGGCCGAGAAGGAACGGCGCGACGGCGAGCTCATGCTGGGCGTCCTCGGCTGCATGGCCGAGCGGCTCCGCGAGAAGCTGCTGGAGCAGGAGGACCTGGTGGACGTGGTGGTGGGTCCCGATGCATACCGCGACCTGCCGCAACTCCTGTACGAGGCGGACGCCACCGGACAGGCCGCCGTCAACGTGGAGCTGTCGAAGCAGGAGACGTACTCGGACATCGATCCGGTGCGCTATGACTCGAACGGCGTCAGCGCCTACGTCTCCATCATGCGCGGCTGCGACAACATGTGCACCTTCTGCGTGGTCCCGTTCACGCGAGGGCGGGAGGAGAGTCGACCGGTCACCACCATCCTCTCCGAGGTGTCGCAGCTGGTGGAGGAGGGCTACAAGGAGGTCACGCTCCTCGGCCAGAACGTCAACTCCTACCACTACGCCGACGAGAACGGGTCGTCCGTCTCCTTCGCCGAACTGGTGGATCGCGTGAGCCGCGTCTCGCCCGAGATGCGGGTGCGCTACTCCACGAGCCACCCCAAGGACTGCACCGACGAGCTGCTGCAGGTGCACCGCGAGCGGCCCAACGTGTGCAATTACATCCACCTGCCGGTGCAGCACGGCAACACCGAGGTGCTCGACCGCATGCGCCGCACCTACACGCGGGAGGAGTACCTGGCCCTCACCGAGCGGGCGAAGGAGCTCTGCCCCGGCCTCTCCCTCTCCACGGACCTCATTGCCGGCTTCTGCGGCGAGACCGAGGCGCAGCACCGGGACACCCTCTCGCTAATGCGCGCGGTGCGCTACGACCACGCCTACATGTTCAAGTACAGCGAG
>PXSX01000369.1:2231-4977 GCA_003022655.1 Bacteroidetes bacterium QH_1_64_81
GAAGAGCGACGCCCAGCTCTTCGGCCGCACGGACACGAACAAGGGCGTCGTCTTCGACCGGGAGGACTACGAGCAGGGCGACTACGTGCGGGTGCGCATTGAGGACTGCACCTCCAGCACGCTGCTGGGCACGGCAATCGAGAAAACGACGCTCACGGAGGCGGCGCGGACTGACTCGATTACGACGGCGCCGGCAATGGCGTAGTACAACGTCAATCGTCATTCTACGGGTTGAATGCGCGATCTCAAAATTCCCAATCACGGCTCGTCATTTCGAGCGCACCCTGGAACGTGCTCGTGCTGCAAGCAGCATGACCTCCGGCCCTCGCCGTTGCTCCCAGCGTAGTCGAGAAATCTCCCTGAAGCAGACTGTCGGAGTCCATGGAGGCTCTTCGACTTCACTCGGAGCGACCTGCCTGGAATTTTGAGATCGCGTCAGACCTGAAGAATGAGACTTGACAATCCAGTAGCCAAAGGAGCCCGAACATGCACATCCCTCCCATCGCTGGTATGCAGACCGATGCCGACGACCGCTGCCCCCCAGACTCATCGCTGGACCCGCCGGGAGTACCACGACCTCGTCGACGCAGGATTTCTGGGCGAGGATGAGCCGGTCGCACTGATCAATGGGGAAAACATCCACACGAGTCCTCAGAATACGCCGCACGCCGTTGCCGTCTGTCTCGTCCGCCGGATTCTTCAGCGCGTGTTTTCAGGCGACACGTACATGGTCGACGAGCAGCTACCGCTGGCTCTTGGGCCGGAGTCCGAACCGGAGCCCGACGTATCCGTCGTCGAAGGCCAACCGCGGGACGTTCTCGACGAGCATCCGTTGTCGGCCGCGCTGGTCGTCGAGGTGGTCGAGGCGTCGTTCCAGTCTGACCGGACCCGCAAGCGGGACCTGTACGCCCGCCACGCCCTCCCGGAATACTGGATCGTCAACCTGGTCGACCGGCAGCTGGAGGTTCACCGGGCGCCGACGGGCGACGCGTACCCCGAGACGGCGGTCCGCCCCGACGACGAGACCGTATCGCTGTGGGGCCAAAGTGTCGCGGTGTCGGATCTGCTGCCGCAATTCCGCACCCCGCCACATCGGAGTCCTGAGCGTCCGGACTACGCCGCTTCCCCGTCGGCGACCTCTGCCGTCGCTTCCAGTTGACCTGAATTCAGGGCCCGGGCCCGCACCAGCAGCGCCTCGATGCGGCCGCGGTGGTCGGAGGGGTTCTGGCGCGCCTCCAGGATGGCCTCGTGGTCGAGGGCGTTGATCCCGGATTTCTCACGGGACGCTACTGCGACTTCAGAGGCGGCTCAATCTGCTCATTTTTACTCCTCGACGATGCGTAGCATCGCCTGCGGTGCGCAAATGGCATCTTGAACCGCCTCTTGTGTCTCGCTACGCCTCTCGTGATCGACAAGGTATCGAACGGGGACGGGGAGGACAACTGCTTCGTAGGCGGGGAGGCTGTCGCGTTTCTGCGTCCATACCTCCGCGCATCCACACATCCACACTTGACCGGTTGCCGAACAGCCTGCCAGTCGATAGATTGCTTTCTCGCCTGCGCTCCTCACCGACCCGCCCGCCCGTGCAGCTTCTCGGCCTCGACCTTGGCACCACCGGCAGCACAGCGATTGTCCTGAGCCCCTTTGGCACCGTGGTGGCCCACGCGAGCCACAGCTATGAACCAGACGTGCCCCGCCCGTCGTGGAGTGAACAGGACCCCGCGGAGTGGTGGGACGCTACCGTCCGGAGCATTCGGGCCGTGCTCGCCGACGACGCCGTGACGCCCGAAGACATTGCGGGTGTCGGGCTCACGGGGCAGATGCACGGCCTCGTGCTTCTCGGCCCGGACGGCGACGTGCTCCGCCCAGCCATTCTCTGGAACGATCAGCGCACCAGGGCCGAGTGCGACGCGATCACCGAGCGGGTGGGGGCGGACGCGGTGGTCGACCATACCGGCAACCCGGTCCTGCCCGGCTTCACGGCCCCGAAAATCGAGTGGGTCCGCACCCACGAGCCCGATGTTTACGACCAGACGGACGCCTTTCTCCTGCCGAAGGACTACCTCCGCTACCGCCTCACGGGCGAACGGGCGACGGACGTGTCGGATGCCTCCGGCACCTCGCTGTTCGACGTGGAGCAGCGGCGGTGGTCGGACGCAATGTGTGCAGCTGTGGAGGTGCCAGAGGCGTGGCGGCCGCGCGTTACGGAGTCGTCCGACGTGAGTGCACGGGTAAGTGCGGAGGCGGCCGAGGCCACCGGATTGCTCGACGGCACGCCCGTGGTGGGCGGCGCGGGCGATCAGGCGGCGCAGGCCGTGGGCACTGGAGTCGTCGACCCGGAGACCGCCGTCGTCACGCTGGGCACCTCCGGGGTCGTCTTTGCCCCCACCGGCGCCTATCAGCACGACCCGGAGGGACGACTCCACTCGTTTTGTCACGCGGCCCCGGATACGTGGCACCTGATGGGCGTGATGCTGTCGGCGGCCGGATCGCTCCGCTGGTACGCCGGCCTGTTCGAGGACTTGATGGATGCGGGAACGCAGGACTACGAACGGCTGCTCAGCGAGGCGGAGACGGTGCCGCCCGGCGCCGAGGGGCTTCTCTTCCTCCCCTACCTCAGCGGCGAGCGCACGCCCCACGCCGACCCCAATGCCCGCGGCGTCTTCTTCGGCCTCCACCACCGCCACGAGCGGGCGCACCTCACCCGGGCGGTCCTGGAGGGCGTCGCCTTCGGCCTCCGCGAGTC
>PXSX01000370.1:0-843 GCA_003022655.1 Bacteroidetes bacterium QH_1_64_81
CGAGGAGAACGCGGGCCTCGTGGACGTGGGCGACGGCAAGGCCGTGGCGTTCAAGATCGAGTCGCACAACCACCCCTCGGCCGTGGAGCCGTACGAGGGAGCGGCCACCGGCGTGGGCGGCATCCACCGCGACATCTTCACGATGGGGGCGCGGCCCATCTGCGCGCTCGACTCGCTGCGGTTCGGCTCCTTGGAGAAATCGCGCGTCCGCTACCTGTTCGATGGCGTGGTGCGCGGCATCGGCGACTACGGCAACTCATTCGGCGTGCCCACCGTGGCGGGCGAGGTCTACTTCGAGGACGCCTACGAGGGCAATCCGCTCGTCAACGCCATGAGCGTGGGCGTGGTCGACATCGACTACACGGCCCGCGCCGCCGCCGACACGCCGGGCCACCACGTAGTGCTCGTCGGCGCCGACACGGGCCGCGACGGCATCCATGGAGCCACCTTCGCCTCCGCCGAGATCGACGAGGACAGCGAGGAGGACCGCCCCAGCGTGCAGGTGGGCGACCCCTTCACCGAGAAGCTGCTCCTGGAGGCCACGCTCGAGGCCATCCGCGAGGGCGTCGTGGAGGGCATTCAGGACATGGGCGCGGCCGGCCTCACCAGCTCGGCCTTCGAGATGTGCGCGTCGAGCGACACGGGCATGGACCTGCACCTCGACCGCGTGCCGACCCGCGAGACCGGCATGACGCCCTACGAGATCATGCTGTCGGAGAGCCAGGAGCGGATGCTCGTGGTTTGCGAGCCGGGGGCCGAAGAGGCCCTCGCGGAGATCTATGGCAAGTGGGACCTCAACGCTCAGCGCATCGGCACCGTCACCGAGAGCGGCCGCGTCCGCAC
>PXSX01000370.1:996-3663 GCA_003022655.1 Bacteroidetes bacterium QH_1_64_81
TGAACCCGCGGCGCGGCGCCCGGATTGCCGTCGCCGAGGCGGCACGCAACGTGACCTGTGCGGGGGGCACGCCCGTCGCCATCACCAATTGCTGCAACTTCGGCAACCCGCACAATCCGGAGGCGTACTGGACCTTCGCTGAGGCCATCGGCGGCATGGGCGACGCCTGCCAGGCCCTCGGCACGCCTGTGACGGGCGGCAACGTGTCGCTCTACAACGAGCACCCCGATGGGGCCATCTATCCCACCCCCACCATCGGCATGCTCGGCGTGGTGGACGACATCGAGACCCAGCCCACCACGGCGGCATTTCAGAGTGAGGGCGACGTGCTGTTTCTGCTCACCCCGAGCGGCTGGACCCACCCAACTGCCATCGGCGGCACCGAGTATCTGTCCACCGTCCACGACCGCATCACGGGCGACGCCCCGCACCTCGACCTTGACGAAGAGGTCGCCGTACAGGCCGCCACGCAGGCCCTCATCCGGAACGGGATCGTGCAGCACGCTCACGACGTGTCCGACGGCGGGCTGGCCGTGTGCCGTGCAGCACGCTCACGACGTGTCCGACGGCGGGCTGGCCGTGTGCCTGGCCGAGTCCGTGATCCACAGCGATGGATTGGGGCTGACGGCCGATCTGCCAACGTCGGACGGTCGACTCGATGCTACGCTCTTTGGCGAGGCGCAGTCGCGCGTCGTCCTGTCGGGACGGCCCGACGACGTAGCAGCACTGGAGGCCACGCTGTCGGAGCACGACGGCGTGCAGGCCCATCGACTGGGTACCGTAACGGACAGTGGGGTGCGCCTCACCGTAGGAGACGCGCCGGTGCTCGACACCGACCGGGCTGCCCTCGCGGCGCCCTACGAGGAGGCAATTCCTGACGCTGTGTCGTGACGCCTCGTGGCCGAGCTCCGCTCCTGTCAAACGCACGGACTCGCGGGGAAGACCTCCCCGGACGTCGTACTGCCTCCGAGATAATGTGCTCTGTAAAGTGAGCCATGCCGACGTGGCACTCTCTTTGCGGCAGTATTCACCGGATGCGTCACACCTGACTTCTCCATGAAGAGAAACCGCCCGGGGCCCTCAGCTGTACCGCATGACCGTGGCGCGATGCTTATTTTCTTCACCACAGAACCTTCTATTCCCTATGGCCGAGAACGCCAACATCACCATCCTGACCGACGACAACTTCGAAGAGGAAGTCCTGAACGCCGATCAGCCGGTGCTCGTAGACTTCTGGGCCACCTGGTGCGGCCCGTGCCGCCAGATCGCCCCGATCGTCGAGGAGCTTGCCGACGAGTTCGAGGGCGAGGCCAAGGTCGGCAAGGTGGACGTCGACGAAAACCCGCAAACCGCTCAGGAATACGGTGTGCGCTCCATTCCCACACTCCTGTTCTTTAAGGACGGCGAGC
This sequence comes from Bacteroidetes bacterium QH_1_64_81, assembly GCA_003022655.1. The sequence goes on from PXSX01000370.1 coordinate 2,406, forward strand.
AGCAAGAACAGGTCGTGGGCGCAGCCGGCAAGCAGCCGTTAAAGGAGAACCTGGAGGCCCTCGTCGGCCAACCCGCCTAACCTATTTTCGAATGGCGAATGGACCGGATCTGCGGACTCCACTCGTCATTCGTTTCCCATTCGCAACTCGCAACTTGACACGGTCTCCCGATGCACGAAAACGGCACCCCTTCAAACGATCCCCCTGACCTTGCCGCTTTTGAGGAGGTCGACTTTTCGAACGCCGAGGTCCGTGACGTGGTTGTGGTAGGCACCGGACCGGCCGGTTGGACGGCGGCGCTCTACACGTCCCGGGCCGACCTGGATCCGCTCATTTTCATGGGTCCGGAGCCCGGCGGCCAGCTTACCACCACGACCGACGTGGAAAACTACCCCGGCTTTCCGGAGGGCCTTCTGGGGCCGGAGATGATGGATCGGTTCCAAGAGCAGGCCGAGCGATTCGGCACCGAATCGCGCTACGGCACGGTTACGCACGTGGATTTCCGCGAGCGGCCCTACCGGCTGCTGGTGGACGCGGAGACGCCGGTCTACGCGCAAACCGTTATCATCTCGACGGGCGCCTCGGCCCGGTACCTCGGGCTCGAAAACGAACAGCGTCTCATCGGCAAGGGCGTGAGCGCCTGTGCCACGTGCGATGGTTCCTTCTTCCGCGGCGAGACGGTGGCCGTGGTGGGCGGCGGCGACAGCGCGATGGAGGAGTCGACGTTCCTCACCAAGTTTGCCGAGAAGGTGTACGTGATTCACCGCCGCGACGAGCTCCGGGCCTCAAAGATCATGCAGGAGCGGGCCTTCGAGAACGACAAGATCGAGTTCATCTGGAACACGGAGGTCATCGACGTGCTGGGCGAAAACGCCGTCGAGGGCATCGAGGTCATCGACAACGAGACGGGCGAGACGCGCGTGATGGACGAGGTGACGGGCTTCTTTCTCGCCATCGGCCACACGCCCAATACGGGACCGTTCGAGGGATGGGTGGAGATGGACGAGAATGGATACATCCTCACCGAAGGCGCCACGACCTACACGGACGTCCCCGGCGTCTTTGCAGCCGGCGACGCGCAGGACGACGAGTACCGGCAGGCCGTCACCGCCGCCGGCACCGGCAGCAAGGCGGCGATCGACGCCGAGCGGTGGCTGAGCGAGCACGGCAGGGCGAAGGTGCCGCGCTCCGAGCCCGACCGGCAGCCCGTGGAAGCGTAACGACCCGTCCTGCTGCTTCCTCATGTCCGACCCCGACC
>PXSX01000370.1:3752-5380 GCA_003022655.1 Bacteroidetes bacterium QH_1_64_81
CCGACACGGAGGCTTCGGCCGCATCGCCCTCTGCGCCCGCGGAGACATCCTCCTTGGATGCGAGCGGGGGCTCGCCCGACGCCCCGGACAGAACGGAGGACTCCCGCACCGTTGCTCAGCGGTTGGAGGACGCAGGCGTCGCGGCCCGCGTCAAGCAGGCCCTCGTCCGCACCCAGTCGCTTCGTCCCTTCAACTTTGCTTCAGCCGTGATCCGGGGACGCCTCACGTTGCGCGGCAACGTAGAGACGCGCGAGCAGTACCGCACGGCCGAACGCGTGGCGTCGAGCGTCGAGGGCGTGACGGACGTCACAAACCAGGTGACGGTTCAGGGCCGGGCCCTCTCCGAGACGGGCGACCCTGCAGAGGCTACTTACCACACTGTTCGCCGAGGCGACACGCTCTGGAAGATTTCCCGCGAGTATGATGTGTCTGTGCGGCAGGTCCGGGCGCTCAACGACCTGTCGGAATCGCTCCAGCCCGGCCAGCGGATTCGTGTGCGGTAGGGGGGGTGAACGAGTGGAACATTGAAGGTGTGAACGTTGAAAGGCGGAAGAGGGAAGATTGGGGAATGAGAACCTGTTTTGCGAGCGAATGGGAAAGTCGAGACACAGTGGGCGACGCCGCAATGAACCGCTCAAATGAACCTTGTAGCGGGGGCCGAGCCCCGCGAGGTCATGCCTCTGGTGAGCTACCAGGTGATATGCCGAAGGTTCATTGCGCGAGATCCACGAAGTCGCAGGCCGCAGGCGTCTCGCCAAACAGGTTCTGAAGGGACGAGTCAAGATTTTCGGGGCAACGCCTCTCCCATGCCCCTCTTCCGTCGTCCGATTCGTCCGCATATCTTACGCCCCCCGTCCGATTCGCCAGGCGCCCCACAGCACCCCCACCACGGCGAGCCACGGCAGGTGGTCGCCAATCGGCACCTGGTCCGGACTATCCGGGTTCTCCGGATCACTCGCCTTTGCTCTTGAGCCCACTGAGGAGGTCTGGGCCTCCTCTGCAGACGGAGCTGCTTCCTCCTCCGACCCACTCGGCTCGCTCATCTGCCGAAGCTGGCCCGCCAGGGCCGTTGCCTGATCAGCAAACCGTTCCGCCTCGGCCCGCCGCTCGGCGGCCCCGCCGCTTCCCCGGCCTGCCGCCGAGGCACCGCTTCCTCGCGACGACCGGCGCGACGCGAGGACCGGTCCAGAGGACTCTCCCTGCTCCTGCCCGGCCACCTTGCTACCGCCCACCGGGGCAGCCGGGGCTCCGACCGACGGGCCCGTCAGGTCCGGTGCGGCCTGTTCCCGCCAGCCGTCCGAGAAGGGGGCTGGTGCGCTCGCCCCCCCTCCCCCACCGGAGAGTGGATTCGAAACCCCCGGCGGCACGCGGGACGCTCCGATCGTCGGTCCTCGACTGGCCGTCGGGGCCGACCCGCGGGCCGATGAGCCGTTGGCAATTGCGCTCCCGCCATGTCCGGGAACTGCTTCGCTCAAACCAGAGAGGCTCGAACCAAAGTGAAAGGATCCGGTCCCGCTTAGCAGGACGACCCCGCCCAGCAGGACGGCACCGACCAGGACGACACCGAAGACATCGATCCAAACCGAGTGGCGATAGGGACTGCGCATGGAACGTGTGGATCAGTCAGG
>PXSX01000371.1 GCA_003022655.1 Bacteroidetes bacterium QH_1_64_81
CAGGCGGACCCGGCGGAGACGAGGACGCCTTCCATGTCCAGGTTCAGGATCAACATCTCGCCGTCCAGCGGCTCCTCCTCGGGTGGAAACGCCACGTTCACGACGTGAGGGGCGACGGGCGCCTCGCCGACCGGCGTGTTGAGGACGTAGCGGCCGGGCACCGCGTCGTCGAGCCCGTCGACGAGGCGTCGCTGGAGGTGGGAGAGACGCTCAGCCCGTTCCTCGGCGTCCGACACGGCCCGCTCCAGGGCCTCAGCCAGCCCAATCGCGCCGGGCACGTTCTCGGTGCCGCCGCGGCGCTCCCGCTCCTGCGAGCCCCCCTCCACGAGCGGCCCTAGGTCCACGCCATTGCGGACGTACAGGACGCCCACGCCCTTGGGGCCGTAAAACTTGTGGCCCGACATCGACAATAGATCTACCCCGAGCTCATCGACGTTGAGGGGCTGCAGGCCCGCCGCCTGCACGGCGTCGCAGTGTAGAAGCACGTCGTGGGCGTGGCACACCTCCGCCACCGCCGGAATGTCGGTCTGAACCCCGATCTCGTTGTTCGTGTGCATGAGCGACACGAGCGCCGTGTGGTCATCGATGGCCGATTCCACTTGCTCGGGGGAGACCGCCCCGTGGTCGTCCGGCGAAAGGATCTCGACGGGGTGCCCCTGCTCCTTCAGGCGCTCGGCGGGGCGCAGGACCGCCTCGTGCTCGGCGGCCGACGTGACGAGGCCCGTCGGGATGCCGTTGGACGAGGCAGCCTGCAGGACACCCTTGAGGGCCAGGTTGTCGGCTTCGGTGCCGCCGCTGGTGAAGACGATCTCACTGGACTCGGCCCCAAGGCACGCCGCGACGCGTTCTCGCGCTTCCTCCATCGCCACCCGGGCCTGCCGTCCCAGCTGGTGCACCGAGGACGCATTTCCGTACTCCTCCAGCAGGTACGGTTTCATTGCCTCGAACACCTCCGGATCGAGAGGCGTCGTGGCGGCGTGATCGAGGTAGGCGCGCTCCATGGGGTCGTGGACCGTCAGAAGATCTTTTCGAAAACAGGTTCTTCGCTCTCGGTGGCCGCGGACGGGGGGATGCGTGACGCGTGGGAACGCGGGAGCGTGGAAGTGGGGATGCCGGTTGCTATCGGGGCATGCACTTCCGCAGCTCCTACCCCCAATGCTCATACGCCCATACGCATCGGTCCTCTCGTCCGAAAAATCACGATTGACGAAACACTACTCGCCGCACAGCAGCAGCATGGCCTTGTCCCTAACGTAAAGACCGGGCCGCTGATTCGCGCTGAACGGCTTCGTCTCCGATAAATTTTGGGCTGCCGTCCGACGAACAAATTGACGCGCCGCTGCATTCCACGTTTTGTCTCGTTACACGCCGACCCAGTGCGAAATGCGTCTTTCGTTTCACCAGCTTCCTGCCCCATGGACAAACTCGTCGTCCACGGCGACGCCTCGCTCGATGGACCGCTCACGGTGAGCGGCTCGAAAAATACGGCCCTTCCGCTCATGGCCGCCACCCTGCTGGCGGAGGGCCCCTCCACCATCACCAACGTGCCGGACTTGCGGGATGTGCGCACGTTCTCGAAAGTCATCCGGTACGGCGGACCATCGGTCACCTTCGACCCTGACGCCCACACCCTCTCAGTGGACGCCACCACCATCGAGACGCCCGTGGCCCCGTACGAGATGGTCAAGAAAATGCGCGCCTCCTTCTACATGCTCGGTGCGCTGCTGGGCCGCTGTGGGACGGCGAAGGTGTCCCTCCCAGGCGGCTGCGCGTGGGGCCCGCGGCCGGTCGACCTGCACATCAAGGGCATGCGGGCCTTCGGTGCCGACATTGAGTTAGACGAGGGTTACGTCTACGCCTCGACCCCAAACGGCGGGCTGGAAGGGGGCACGTTTCGGCTCGATCCTGTGAGCGTGGGCGCGACGATCAACCTTTTGCTCGCCGCCGTGACGGCGCGGGGCGGTTCGAAGATCGAGAACGCCGCCACAGAGCCCGACGTGGTGGCGTTTGGCCGCGCCCTGCAGGAGATGGGCGCCCAGATCGACGGCCTCGGTACGCGCACCCTCGAGGTTCAGGGCGTCGATCGGCTCAACACCGGCACCTTCCGCAACACGCCGGACCGGATTGAACTCGGCACCTTTATCCTCATGGCGTCCGGTCTTCAAACAGAAGCTTGCCCAGACGGGGGTTGACGTCTCCTACGGCGACGATACCGTGACGGTCACGCGCCCCGACCAGCTGCGCCCGGTGTCCATCGAGACGGCCCCCTTCCCCGGCTTCGCCACGGACCTGCAGGCCCAGTGGACGGTCCTCCTCGGTACGACGGACGGCACGGCCACGGTGACCGACACGATCTACGACGACCGGTTCAAGCACGTGCCGGAGCTTCAGCGCCTAGGGATGGAGATTGAGGTGGACGGCAACACGGCCACGGTCCACGGCGGCGCGCCGCTGAAGGGGGCTAAAGCGATGAGCACGGACCTCCGCGCCGGCGTCTCGCTCGTGATGGCCGGGATGATCGCGGAGGGCCGCACGGACGTGCTCCGCGTGTACCACCTCGATCGCGGCTACGAGGCCCTCGAACAGAAGCTTCGCGACGCGGGCATCTCGATTCACCGCGAGGAGTACGACGAGTTTGCGGAG
>PXSX01000372.1 GCA_003022655.1 Bacteroidetes bacterium QH_1_64_81
GGCGGTGCGGGGCTCGGTGTCCCAGCCGGTGGGCGCGTGGGGCCCGCTGAGGGCGATTAGCAGGGCGGGGTGCTCGCAGTAGCCCGGGACGATCGGGTCGTCCTCTTCGGTGGCACGCCGAAAGACGCGGCCAAATTCAAACACGCGGAGCGCCTCCTGGCCGTGGTTGCGGTTGTGCTGCATCACCTCGAGGGTGCCCGGTAGCAGCCGCGGGCGGAGCGCCGCCATCTCCTCCGAAATCGGGTTCTTCGTCTCCACCACCGGTGCCCGGTCGCCGCCCGCGGGCGGCGCGTTGAACCGCTCGGCCCGCTCCGTCCGCAGCATGCTGTTGGTGTAGATCTCGCGGTAGCCGAGGCCCTTCAGGAGGCCGCGCGCCTGCCGCTCCAGGATCTCATCGGGCGGCTGTTGGGGCGTGCGGCTCGGCACCGGCACGCGCTCCAGCTCCGGAATCTGGTCGTAGCCATGGAGGCGGGCCACCTCCTCGATCAGGTCCTCCTCAATCGACACGTCGGGGCGCCAGGTGGGCACGGTGCAGTGCAGTGCGTCCTCCCCCTCCTCAATGTCGAAGCCGATGGCGTCGAGCAGGCGCTGGGCCTCTTCGGTAGGCACTTCCATGCCGAGGACCTGGTTGAGCCGGTCGGGGCGGAGGGCGACCGTCTCGGCGGAGGGCGGGGCGGGGTGCTCGTCAACCATGCCGGGGACGATGGTGCCGTCCCCCAGCTCGGCGATGAGTTCGGCGGCGCGGACGGCAGCCCACACCTGCCCGTCGCGGTCCACGCCCCGCTCGAAGCGGTACGACGAGTCGGTCTGCACGTCGAGCGCCTTCGCCGTCCGCCGGATGGTGGACGGGTCGAAGTAGGCGCTCTCGATGAGCACGTCTGTGGTGTCGGCGGACACCTCGGAGTTGGCCCCGCCCATCACGCCCGCCACGGCCACCGGTTTCTCCGCGTCGCAGATGAGGAGCGTATCGTCGGGCAGCTCTCGCTCCTCGTCGTCAAGCGTCGTGAAGGTCGTCTCTTCGCCGGCACGGCGGACGATAATCGTGTCGTCGGCGATCGTGTCGAGGTCGAAGGCGTGGAGCGGCTGGCCGCACTCGTGGAGCACGAAGTTGGTGACGTCCACCACGTGATTGCGCGGCTGCAGGCCGATGGCCGTGAGGCGGCGGCGCAGCCAGAGGGGGGGCTCGGTCACGTCCACGTCCCGCACCAGGAGAGCGACGTAGCGGGGGCACCCGGCCTCGTCTTCGATGTTCACGGTGATCTCCTCGGCGACCTCGCCGCCCGGCGATGGCGTCTCCGCCTCGGGACGCTGCAGGGCACTGTCCGCGAGGGCCGACACGTCGCGGGCCACGCCGAGGTGACTGGCGGCGTCGGGGCGGTTGGGGGTGAGCTCGATGTTGAGCACCGCGTCGGTGGCCGGCAGGTCGCGCTCGTTTAGGTAGTCGGGGAAGGGTGTGCCGACAGTTGCCTCGTCGTCGAGCACCATGATGCCGGAGTGGTCGCCCGACAGCCCCAGTTCGTCCTCCGCGCAGATCATCCCCTCTGACGCCTCGCCGCGGAGCGTGCGCGCCTCCACCGTGAGCTCTTGCCGCTCCTCTGGGTTGTCCGGGTCGGGGAGCGACAGCGTGGTGCCCACCGTGGCGACCGGTACCTTCTGCCCTTCGGCCACATTGGGAGCGCCGCAGGCAATCTGCGAAGGGGCCCCGTCGCCGAGATCCACGTCACAGAGCACGAGACGGTCGGCATTCGGGTGCTCGCGGACCGTCTTCACCTCGCCCACCACCACGCCGGCGAGCGACTGACCGACGGGCTCGACCGTCTCCACCTCCAGCCCGGCCATGGTGAGGCGCTCGGCCAGGTCGTCTGGCGCCCAATCCTGCTCAACATACTGATTCAGCCAGCGAAAACTGATGTCCATGTTGCGGAGAGGGGTTGCACGTTGGAAGGTTCAACGTTGAACGTTTGACGTTTCAACGCAATTCAGAACTGATCGAGGAAGCGGGCGTCGTTCTCGTAGAAAATCCGAATATCGTCGATGCCGTGGCGGAGCATCGCCATGCGCTCCACCCCCATCCCCACCGCGTAGCCGGTGTACCGCTCCGGATCCACGTCGACGGCGTCGAAGACATTCGGGTGCACCATGCCGCAGCC
>PXSX01000373.1 GCA_003022655.1 Bacteroidetes bacterium QH_1_64_81
CCGCCGATCCGCCCACGCAGTGGGCCGTGCTCAACCGCCTCGGCATGGCGGAAGACGCCCGGATTATCGCCGGCTTCGACCGCCCCAACATTCGGTACGTGGTGGAACCGAAGGGGGACAATCCCCGCCGCCAGCTCCACGGCTTCATCGAGCGGGAGCATCCCGGCGAGAGCGGCATCGTGTACTGCCTCACGCGGGCGGATGTGGAGAAGACGGCCGAGTGGCTTGATGACCGTGGGCACCGCGCCCTCCCGTACCACGCGGGCCTGGACGATGCCACGCGCGACGAGCACCAGGCCCAGTTTCAGCGCGCGAACGATCTCATCGTCGTCGCCACGGTGGCGTTTGGCATGGGCATCGACAAGCCCGACGTGCGCTTCGTGGCCCATCTCGACGTGCCGAAGACGCTGGAGGCCTACCACCAGGAAACGGGCCGCGCAGGCCGTGACGGCCGCCCCGCGACGGCCTGGATGGCGTACAGCCGCGGCGACGTGACGCGCATGCGCCGACTCATCGACGACTCCGCCGAAAACGAGGACCACCGCTGGACCCAGCGTCACAAGCTGAACGCCCTCCGCGGCTACTGCGAAACAGTGGAATGTCGCCGCAAGGTGCTCCTGAACTACTTCGGCGAGACAATGAACGGAGACGCCTGCGGCAACTGCGACAACTGCCTGCAGCCGCCCGACACGTGGGACGGCACCGTGGCCGCGCAGAAGGCGCTCTCCTGCATCGCCCGCAGGCCACGACGCGCTCTCCACCCATGGCGTGGGGGGCGACCGCTCCAAAACGGAGTGGCGCACGATCATTCGGCAACTCGTGGCAAAAGACATGGTGGAGGTGGACGTGACCGGGTACGGCAGCCTCACCCTCACGGAGGCCTGCCGCCCAGTCCTTCGTGGGAACGAGACGGTCGAGTTTCGGGAGGATTTTCGGGACGAGTCCGGGGCTTCGTCTTCCCGGTCCACAAAGACGGCCGATCGGGGCCCGCTTCCCGAGCACGGCCCCGATCGGGACCTCTTCGAGGCCCTCCGCAGTCGACGCACGCAGCTCGCCCAGGAGCAGGACGTGCCGCCGTACGTCATCTTCAACGACAAGACGCTCCGGGCCATGGTGGAGCACCGCCCGCAGACCCGAAGCGCCTTCCGCGACCTTCACGGGGTGGGCGACGTGAAGCTGGAGCGCTACGGGGACCTCTTCCTCGACACGATTCGCCAGCACGCGTAACATCGCGATCGGGATCATCCGTCACTGGGGCGCCGATCCCGCGTTCACGCGCTGATTGTGAGCCGGGAGCACGGAAGGATCAGGGCGCATGCGTTTTTCCGCCGTCGGGGAGCGAGCCGGACAGCGGCGGGGACAAGTTTTTGTGACGAAATCGGGACACAGCGCGACTGTATAAGCCCACAATACTCCTTCTATTTTTCGACCGCCGAATTCTCATGCAACGGTCTGTCTCCTCTACTTTTCGACTCGTGTTGCTCATTTGCGCGCTGTCGCTTGGCGCGGCGAGTGCCGGGTATGCACAGGCGCCCCTCGGGGAGGAAGAGGGAACAGCCACAATCGAGGGCTGGCCCCGCTCCCTACCAACCCTGCTGGACGAAATGGGACAGAAGGCCCCCTATCTGCTCCCCCGTATCGACTCGCTGGCGCTCGACTACCGCTACGCCGTCACCGACACCACGTCGCGCTGGTCGTTCGTCCTCAGCTGGCGCCCCGCCGAGCGCGTGCTGTACGAGGGCAAAGTGCTTCCCCGGCGCGAGGCACCGCAGGGCATCCGCATGACGAACGCCGAGTTCCGGGCCAACGTGCGGGTCGACGGCGAAAAGCGGGCCGAGATGATCATCGGGATCGACAGCATGGCGCTCCGCCCCACGCCCAATCGCTTTGCCTTCAACGTGACCGTGCCCCATGAGCGCGTCTTTCTCGACACGTCGCCCGCCGAGGCCCGCCGGATTCTGTCGGAGGGGGCGACGCTCGAACGACTGGTCGTCGAGCGCATGGGCTTTTCGGTGGGGGAGGATCAGCGGCGGGGGGACCGATCGCCAGATGCGCGTCAGCGCCAAGAAGAGCCATCTCGGACGCCGAGCATCTACCGCCCGCGAACCCGGATCCTCATCGGCTGGCGCGTGGCCCCGCAGCCGTACTATGTCGACGACGGGGATGGAGACGGCGACCGACGAACCCGGCGTCCGCGCGGCGAAACGATCGGGCGGACGCCCACCGCCGATGCGGATCGTCCCCGTGACACTGATCGGGACGACGAGACGGAGGGACGAAGAGGGGATGGAGAGGACGCAGACGAGGGAAAGACGGACGGAGACGGCACCGACCGGTCCCGGGGTGAAGCAGGCCGGGAGGACGATGACGACGACGAGGACGAAGACGATGCAGACCTCGGCACACCCGCCGTGGCCGCCGCCGCGGCCGTGGGCATCATTGCGGCCTCGGGGGGCACCGCCGGGCTCTACGGCCGAGGCGGCACGCCGATCGGACTCACCTCGGGCTACACGCGTCCGAAGGGAGGTGTGCAGCTTCAGGCCGCCGTCAACCAGGCCGTCATTGAAGATAAATCCGATCAGAAGCTCAGCGTCAAGGCCCTCGGCTTCTACGATGTCTTCGAGTCTCGCGTCCAGCCGGCCGTAGGAGTTGGAGCCCACATCGATCCCGGCGCCGGTCGCGACTGGGAGCCCGTCGTCTCGGTCGGTCTCGTGGGCAACCTCGGGCGAT
>PXSX01000374.1 GCA_003022655.1 Bacteroidetes bacterium QH_1_64_81
TGTACACGGCTCCTGGCCGCACCGACGCTGCGTTCCAGGCGTTTCGGGACGTAAAGAGCTGGCCCCCAGCCGCTCTGGGGCTTACTCTTCGGGATTGGTACCCGAGTCTGTTCGCTCCGTTCCGTCATGCGGAGTTCGGAGGAAGGAGGGGCTGTGCTGCGAGGCCGGAACTCCGGATTTCTGCCGTCTGTCGAACAACCCGACTGCCGCGGGTGGCATTTGAATCTTGATGCTGTTCGGGGTCTCGATGCGGTTCCTCGTGGAAAAGCGGGCGCTGACAGGGGGTAGAGTACACCGATACAGGACGGGTCCCTGCGTCTCCCGATCCCCGCGTCTCATACGCCTTCATGCAACGCCCCCCGAGCACGATCGGCGGAAACAGTTTGCAAACTACCTCACACAGCATGTCCCCTCCACTCGTCGATGCTGTCGGAGACTACATTGAGCACCACGACTTGCTGAGCGACGGCGCGACGGTTCTCGTTGCCGTCAGCGGTGGGGCTGACTCGATGGTGTGTCTCTCTGTGCTCCAGCGACTGGGCTACGACCTACACGCCCTCCACGCGAACTACGGCCTGCGCGACGGCGCCGACTCGGACGAGGCGCTGGTGCGCCGATGGTGCGACGAGCAGGACCCCTCGGTTCCACTCACGGTCGTCTCGCTCGACGCAGAGGCACGGGCGGAGGCCGAGAACGAATCGCTTCAAGAGGCCGCCCGGCGGTTGCGCTACGAGGCCCTGTCCGAGCGGGCCGAAAACAGTGGAGCCTCGGCCGTGGCTACCGGGCATCATCGGGACGACCAGGCCGAGACGCTCCTGCTCAACCTCGTGCGGGGAAGCGGGCCGGAGGGTCTCGCGGGAATGCGCCCATCTCGTCCCCTCCAGGACACCCCCTCTGTGTCACTCGTGAGGCCTCTTCTGGATGCAAGCCGAGACGACATCGAAGCCTACGCCGAGGCGACCGATCTGCCGTGGCGGACCGACCCGACGAACCGCAGTCTCGACTACGACCGGGGCGTGATGCGGACTGAGATTCTTCCGCGGCTCGATGATCATTTTGAGGGCGCCCGGGCCCCCCTCGCTCGCTCGGCGTCCCTGATGCGAGAGTACGTGGACCAGGCCCTGCGTCCGGCGCTTGAGAAGCGGATGGTAGAGGGCTTCGTGGACTGTGACTCCGGCGGCTGGCTCTCGCTCGATGCGCTGACCGACGAGCCGCCGGTGTGGCGCCGCCGACTCCTCCTGGAGGCCCTGCGCCGCACCCTGCCCACGATGTCGTACAGCTACGCTACGGCCGACGAGCTCGACGCCCTCGTAGACGCGCAGGTCGGGCGCCGTGTCGAAGTAGGGCCGGGCACGGTCTGGCGGGAGCGGACGGGCCTGCGCTTTATGCCCAGTGCGGCCGCGCCCGACACAGTCCCACCCACACCCGTCGACTGGAACGATCCGGTACAGATTCCGCAGGGAACGCTGTGGGTGGAGCGCTGTGGGGACCCGCCGGAATCCCTGGATTCGGGCAGTCCGCACGTCGCCTACGCCGACGCCCAGCGTCTCGGCGCAGACCTGACGGTCCGGTCCTGGACGGACGGCGACCGGGTGTGGCCCCTCGGCCTGGACGGGACGAAGGCCGTGAGCGATCTCTTAACCGACGCTCAGGTGCCGCCGCATCGGCGGGAGGGAATCTGCGTCCTCCGCACGGCCGACCACATCGCCTGGGTGGTGGGGCACCGGCTCGATCACCGCGTTCGCGTCCGGCCCGAGACGGAGCAGGTAGCGCGGCTCGTCCTACGACCTCGTGAAAAACCGTCGGACATCTGTCAATCCTCGTAGTCGCCGCGTAGCTTCACTGTGCGGCACTGTACCTCACTCACTGCTCGATACCGGATTGAGACATGCCCGCCACGCGCGACCTTCTGGAGACCCCTGCCCCGCCCACGGAGTCTGTCGTCACCGTTCAAGGCGAGCGCTTTCGCCGCTACCTGTCGGCCGAACGCATACAGGAACGGGTCGCTGAGATGGGGCGGACCATCACCCGCGACTATGTGGACACCACGCCCATCCTCGTCAGCGTCCTGAATGGGGCGTTCATGTACACTGCCGATCTGATGCGGGCCATCGACACGGACTGCGAGATCGACTTCATCAAGCTATGGAGTTCATGAAAGGGCGCCTCGCCGAGCACGATCCTGCTTCGCTCCGTGTTGCGACGCTGCTCCACAAGCCGACCGCGACGGAACCGGACCTGCGGCTCGATTACGTGGGCTTCCGGATTCCGGAGCTCTTCGTCATTGGCTACGGACTCGACTACGGCCAACTCGCGCGCAACCTCTCGGACATTTACATCTTGGACGAGGACTGAGAGTGGGCGAATGGGGAGGGGGCGGTTGAGAGCGCGGGAGCGACGGTGGAAGCGAGCACGACCCCGATTCTCTCCGACTGGCTCCCTGCTACGCGTCATAATTGCCGTCGCTGAAAAGGTGTAGAAATGGAGAAAATGAAAATTGGGAGACTAGACACACCCCGCTTCTCTGCGTAGCCTCCTGCCCACCCCTGCGTCTGCGTCTCCATGCCCGACTCCTCGTCTCGCATTCTCGTAATCTACACAGGGGGGACGATTGGGATGGTGGAGAGCGAGGAAGGATATGTGCCGGCCTCCGGCACCCTGCAGGCCCTGATGCAGGATCGCCCATCGTTCCGGGCCGACGACGTGCCGGCCTACGAGGTGCACGAGTTCGAT
>PXSX01000375.1:0-3686 GCA_003022655.1 Bacteroidetes bacterium QH_1_64_81
TCATCGCGCAGACCGTCCTCCTGGCCCTCCTGCTCGGGGCCGTCGACCTGGGCCGTGCCCAGCCGACCACCGACACCACGACCGCGGACACGACCGATCTCAGTCGCCGCCTGGAGCCCGTCCTGGATGCGTTCGGGGATGCCGACCGCACGACCGCCCTCGCCGCCGAGCAGTTCGCTCACCGTCTCGACGACCCGATCAACGTCAACCGGGCCTCCGCCGCCGACCTCGCAGTCCTTCCGGGGCTGTCGGCCGCCCAGGCGCACCGCCTCGTGCGCTACCGCACCGAGCACGGGCCCTACAACACGTGGGCCTCTTTGCAGGAGGTGGAGGGCCTCACGGCCGAGACTCTACGCACCGTGCGCCCCTTCCTGATCCTCGGCACCGACTCCGACTCTACGGTCTTTCCCGACCTCGGCACGATCGCTTCCAACCTCGACGTTCGCTGGATCCAGCGGTATTCCCGCCACCTCGATCTGGGACGCGGATACCAGACCGGTCGCTTTCTCGGTGCTCCTGGCCGACTCACGTCTCGGCTCCGGCTCGACTACGAGCGGCGCCTCCAACTGGCGCTTACGCTGGACAAGGACCCGGGCGAGCCGTTCCGGTGGGCCCCCTCCACCGCCACCTACGGATTCGACCACGTCGTGGGAAGCCTCGCCCTGCGGGACCTCGGCCCGGTCGAGACGCTCGTCGTCGGAGACTTTTCGGCCCAGTTCGGGCAGGGTGTTGCGCTGTGGCAGGGGCTTCGCTTCGGAAAGGGCCGAGATCCCGTTTCTCCGGTGCTTCAAACGGGGCGGAGAATTCTTCCGTATCGGTCGGCCTCGGAGGGGAACTTCTTCCGGGGCGCAGCCGCTACCGTCGGGTTTCTGGGCGACCTTTCCCTCACTGCATTCGCCTCGCGTCGGAACCGCGACGCCTCATTGGACTCCTCCTGGGCCGATCAGGACGGCTCTACAGGTCCCCTTCCCGCACGCACGCTCTCGACGGGAGGCCAGCACCGAACGCAGGCCGAAATTTCGCGCAAGGGCACATTCGGGGAGACGACCTTCGGCGGCGCGCTTGAGTACATTGGGGCCTCTCTCCGCCTCGGCGCGGTGGGCTATCAGAGCCGCTTCAATCGGCCGCTCCGCCCCGGTGACAGGCCGTACCGGCGATTCCGCGTCTCCGGCCCCCGAGCTCGCAAATCTTCACGGAAATGCGTTTGGAGAGCGAGGCGGCACCCAAAACGAGATCGGGATCTACACCGGTCTTCGTCTGCGCGTGGCGGAGAAGTGGGCGATCGGGGCGTATTTCGATCAATTTCGCGCCCCCTGGCTCCGCTTCACCGTCCCCCGGCCCTCTGCCGGGTGGGAAACCCGGGCGGTCCTCGAATACGACCCTCGGCCCTGGCTGTCCACCTACCTTCAGGTGCGGGCACAGGGGCAGGAAGAAGGCACGGAGCACACCGATGCCGGGGGGCGTCAGCTCGAAGGTGTGCACAGGGAGCGGCGCTACTCTGCCCGGTGGCACACCGAGTACGCGTTCAGTGACGCCTTCACCGTACGCACCCGCCTTGAGTTCGCCCGCACGACCACTCCAACAGCGACCGCCACTCCAACAGCGACCGCAGACGGATTTTTTCTTTCTCAGGGCCTCCGCTGGACGCCTCATCCGTCTGTGCAACTCGACGCACGAATTGCATTCTTCGATACAGACAGCTTCGCGGCCCGCATCTACGCCTACGAGCACGATCTGTTGTACAGCTTCTCCGTCCCGGTTTTCTTCGACCGAGGGTGCCGCTCGTACATCCTGATCCAGTACGAGCCGTTTTCCTCCCTCACCCTTGAGGTCAAGTACGGCGTCACCCGGTATGAGAATCGATCGACGATTGGCTCAGGTCTGAACCAAGTCGATGGGTCCCGCCGTCGCGAGGTCCGCGCCCAAATCCGATGGGCCCTGTAACGTCCCGCTGCGAAGTGTGTCCCGCCACGCTCCTTGCTCGCAGCGGTCCAGGATCTCAGTTGCCGCTGCTCCGTCCACACGGAAATCGCATCCTAGAGCCAGCGGCCTGCACGCGCCGTTCTACAGGGGCAGAAATTCAGCACACCCGACCGCCCGACGCTTCAAAGGGCAGAAGTGTGGCACGATCATTGATGTTAAGATCATTGATGTTAAGAGAATAGATCCCTTGGATCTTCATGAGCCCTGCACTCATTGCCTGTATTCAGGCGCAGACCCCTGTGCACAAACCTCCGTGCCGAGGGTGAGCAGTAATGTCAGTCGCAAGGAGCATGAGCCGACGTTTCGTTCTTCCTGGTCGTCCCCCCTTACCCACCTATGAACACATCACAGTCCCCCCATATTCTGGCCGTAGAGGACAACCCCGAAACGCAGCTTACAACCCCGAAACGCAGCTTTTGCTCGAGCACCTGCTGAAGGGATCCTACGACGTAGACGTGGTCCCTGGGATCGAGGAGGCGCTCGACGCCGTCGAAAACGGCGCGTACGACATCCTGCTGCTCGACATCAACCTCAGTGAGGATGAAACGGGCACTGATCTTCTCTACCTCATTCGGGAGCGGGAGGGGATGGGAGCAGTTCCCGCCGTTGCCTTGACGGCCTACGCCATGCCCGGCGACCGGGAAGACTTTCTTAATAAAGGATTTGACGAGTACGTGAGCAAGCCGTTCACCCGTGACGACCTAACAGACGCCATTGAGAATACGCTAAGCCTTGCATAGTGCTCCATCAACCGTAATTTTCTGAACGAAGAGGAAGGCGTGCTGCGCGAGTGATGCGTAAAGCGTGAGCTGTAAGACACCGGCTCCTTCACGCATCACGTCGGGAAGGAAGTGACGGGACAAATGCTCGTCCTCAAAATGGGCCTTGGCGCTGTAATAGGTTGCTATCTCCCCGAAATAAGTTTGGCGCGCCCCCCAAGGTCCTCCACGAAAAAAGCCCAGGACCAGTCATGGTCCCGGGCTCGGACAGCATGAAATGTGAAGCGGGCCTCAGTTCATGCAGGTGGCTTTCAAGGTGTCGCGCCGGTCCGAGAGGACAGACTCCCACTCAGACTCGTCGACCGGCTCATCTCCCTTGAAGTACTCCCATTCGTCAACACTGTCGTCGGAGATGACGACGGAATTGTTCATGTGGGCCACGCGTTTGAGAACAGGCGACGTGCCCATTTGATCGTTTTTTCTTTAACCGAGAGCCAGTTGTCCCCACAGACTTGGCAGCTGTAAAAGCGGGACTCCTGCTCTTCCCCAAGGAGGTCGTCGACCTCATCCTCTTCTTCGAAGACCACCTCCATTGGGCGAAGGCTCTCACATCCACAGGTTTTGCAGCGGAGCTTTTCCATACGGGCAGATCCGTGCTGATGAGCAGCCAATGCAAGGGAGTGAACGCTCCCCCCCATCGTAAGTTCGTCGTTGAGGCTGGAAGACCCCCGCGGCAGGGGCGACACAGGCAGATCTCGCCGGAAGTTTACGTCTTTCCCCCTCACGAACTCCACGGGCTCGACAGAGAGTCCAGTCTGGTAGCCGGAAAGAAGTACCCAGACCGCTTCCTCGTCCCTACCAATCATTACCGCCACACGGGCTCGATGTCCCCCGGCTCCAGTCGAAACGCGGCCCCCACTTGAAGGTCGAGGTCGAGCAGATAGAAGAGTCGAAACTGGAGTCCGAGACCAGCCCCGACCGACG
>PXSX01000375.1:3797-5936 GCA_003022655.1 Bacteroidetes bacterium QH_1_64_81
CACGTCGGCCTCGGACACGAATGCCCGGCTCGCCGATACATTGTCGGTCCAGGCGTCGATCTCGGAGGTGGCGCGCAGGATGAGTCCCTGGTTGGGGACGAGGTCGCGGGGATTCTGTTGGACACGATACCCCACGACGGCCTGCGGGGAGAGGGTGACGCGGTCTCGCCAGCGGGTGGGCCCCGAGGTTCCGCCCTGCCCAAGGACCTCCACGGTGTCGCCAAAAAATCGAGTCTGCCGATACTCCGCCCCCAGGGAAAACGCAGCCGCCGTCTGATATACGTTCGACTGAAGGCGGAGGGGAAGCCGGGTGCCAATCGACACGCCCCGCTCCTCAAACCCGAGTCGGGCACGGCGCGTCCCGTCATCCGTCTGAATCGTTGCGGGGACCGTTTCGGGGGTGTTGAACAGCGTCAGCGACGGGCGTAGCACCCACCGTCCCGATTGCACTGTGGCCGAGCCCCAGAGCCGCCCGTCCTGCCAAAACGCGTTGCCCCGATATCGCCACCGTCCCAGCGGATCGTTGCCAGCAACCCCGAGCCCCACTCCGACGCCCAGTGTTTCAAAACGAGGGGTATTCGGGCGGTCCGGCTCGTCGACGTCGTAGGCAACGGTGGGATACACCATTCGTGGGGCGAGATGCCGCCAGGCCTCGTACGGGCGGCTCCCGGCGAATTGCGTAGCCCCGGCGGAATCCGACTCAGTGCGTCCGGAGGGCGGACGGGGGGATTCCTCCTCCAGTATGACCCGCGACGGGTCTACGGTGGGTGCTGCATTCGGGCGGAAAGGGATGCGCACGAGTTCGTGGCGCTCATGCCGGTACTCGACGAACGCAACAGTCTCTCGATCGGGAGACAGGGCCGGTTCCAGCGCGCCAAAGGGGACGTTCGTGAGGCGCAGAACGTCGTTCGTCCGGGTGTCGAACGCAAAGACGTTCGCGACGCCCCTGAGGTCCGCAGAAAAGAGCAGATAGCGTCCCGCCGGGCCCCAGCACACGTCGTAGATGATAGCATTCTCAAGACCAAGCCAGGGTCGCAACCGAACGGTCTCCCGCCGGTGGTGGTCGATTCGATAGAGACGCTGGGCCCCGTCCCTGTTCAGCAACACCGCCATCCGGTTCCCGTCCGGCGACGGAGCAATTTGCTTGAAGCGGCTCCGCTCAAAATTCGTGAGGGACCGCAGACGGTTTTCCTTCAGAGTAGCCCACTGGCTGAACGAGCCGTCGTTCTTGATTGCCCAAATTGCTCCGGACGGGGCCTCCACAGGGGCGAACGCCCGTCCCATCTCCGTGAGCCGTGTGGCCGATCCGTCCGCCAGGTCCACGCGTTCGACCTCTGCCACTTCTTTCGTGGGCACCCAGGGGTCCGGCACGTAGCGGGCGGCGTAGAGGGCGCTCGTGTCGCGGCCCAGGCTGTAGGTGTAGTCCTCAGTGATCGACTGGACTCGAAGGGGCGTTCGTTCGCCCGTCTCTGTGTTGATTCGGTAGAACCCCCGTCGCACGTCGTAGCCGTGCAGATGGGCCACCACCGTCTCCTCGTCGAGCCAGTAGGGCCGCCGGTAATTGCGCCCGGCCGACTGTCCCGCAATGGTCTTGGTCTCGGTAAACGGCTTTCGACGATCCAGATCGCGCTGAAAGCGCGCCCGAAGCGTCGTGCGGAGGTCCGTGTTGATGGCGCCGGGCCACTGCCCCAATCCGTGCCAGAGCCCCACCCCGAAGCCGAAGAACGGGAACCGGTTGTGGAAGGCCATTGCTTTCTGAAAAAATGCCGTGCTCGTCGTGTCCCCCTGCTCCGCCCAGGCTTCGACGGCATGGGCCCCGCCGATGTAGAAGCGGTTGAAGGGCTGTGTGTACCGCGGGGGCTCCAGCATCTGGGTGAGCGACCACGGATCGTCCGACAGCATCGCCGCCCGCATCTTCATCGCAAAGAGGGGCGCGTTGAGTCGTCCCGCTCCCTCCTCATAGCGGCTTTCACGATAGACGGCAATGCCCTCCACCAACCCGCGCGGGGCTGTGAGGTTGGTGGCCCGCGCCGCGTCCGGGGCAAACGTTCGGAGCAGGCCGCCAATCCCAAATCCCGCGTTGATTTCTCCGTGCAGGGCATGCACGAGCTCGTGGGGACCGACCAGCGCCGGCCAGGA
>PXSX01000376.1 GCA_003022655.1 Bacteroidetes bacterium QH_1_64_81
ATTTTGCTTCCAGGGTCACCACATGTTCCTGGATTTTTTGGCCCGCATTTGTCGGTGTGCGGCCTCTCGTTACTTTTGCGACCGAAACGGCGGCTGTATGGCTGCAGTGCGCAACCGACATGCTCCATCCCGTCGCAGCAACAATTGAGGGCGCTGCGGCGTACTATACAATCCAAACGTTCCACTAGCTCTCAGCTTACGATCGGAGGTGGCCTGCCATGACACATGTCAAAGGACTTCTTCCTTCTTCGCTGCCCTACGCAGGGCGGCTCCTCATTCTTAGCGTCTTGACCCTCGGACTTGCGGGCTGCTACACACAGCTCCGGGTCGCAGACGAAACGACCCACCGCAAAGCCCCCGAGAAACAGGCGGACGACGGGCAGACCTACGCCGACGAGTACCGGCGTGAGTACCGTCGGGAAAACCGTGGCAGTGCCAACAAGCAGCGTACGGTCGCCGACAGGCAGCGCACGGTCGTTGAGCACCGGTACACGTACGAGAGTACGTTCTACGACCCCTTCTTCCACGATCCCTTCTTCTACGATGTCCGGAGATTTTACCCCCGACACGGGTCATTCTTTTCGTTCTCGCTCTACTTCGGGAACCCGCACTTCCATTCATGGCGGCACCGACTGTGGTACGACTCCGGGTACCATTCCGGCTTTCATCGGCCATTCGGGAATTACTACCTCGGAAACCAGTATTTCTACGGGGATCAGTATTACTACGGCAATCAGTACTACTACGGTGATGTGTCGGACGACCGAGCGGACCGAAACTACCGTCCCCGTGGCTCAACGATTGGGCGAACTCCAACCAGTGGGACTCGGCGGGCCGCTGACCGAAGTGTACGTCGCTCGTCGTCCGAATCGAACGCCCGCACCGGTCGGATTGGCCGCTCGCGGGATGCCGATCGATCGGCTCGGACGGAGCGCTCGGACCGGTCCGAACGGACACGCTCGTCGACCCGAATTGGGCGGTCCTCTCGGGATGGGGACGGCCGGAGCCGGGCGACGCGAGGATCGCGGTCGCGCTCGGAGCGCTCGACGCGTGTAAGATCCGGTCGGAGTGAGACCCGCGACCGGTCGGCACGGACACGATCCCGGGATCGCAGCGAGAAGTCTCGCTCCAGAAGCCGGGACCGAGGTCGAACCCGAGGAGATTCCGATGACGACGGCAATCGCCGTCTTCAGTCCGACATGCGCCGCTCCTCGTCTGGCAGCAGTGGCCGAGTCGGACGGCGCACCCCCTCTCGGGACCTGAGCCGATCGGCGCGGAAGGCTGGTTCGAATCGGACTCGAGTGCCGCGCAACGCTAAGGAGAAGGCGCGATCTGATCGGCAGCAGAAGGAGCGCCGCTCTCTGAGCAGCGTGCCCGGTCGAGCCGTAGCAACTCGTCGTCCCGCTCCGAGAATGATGACGGACGGAGCCGAAGTCGCAGTGGCGGCAACGAGTAGGACCACGCAGTCTCTCCGTACGGCGCAGTACCCAACAAGAGGCCCGTGTGGGACCAGCACGGGCCTTTCCTGTGCACCACCAGTCTGTTTCACCGCCATCCCTATCTCTCTATGATCCGTTCGTCGCTGCTCTTGACGATTGTCGTCCTAATGCTCGGCGGTCCTCTGTGGGCGGGTCTGCCCCTCTCGGCTCAGGGGCAGACGGCCGATGATGTCCTCCGGTTTTCGCTTCGTTCTCCCGCTCCTAGTGCTCGCGCACTTGGACTCAGCGGGGGGAGTAGGGCTGGCTGGGCCGACCTGAGCGCGATGACTGCGAATCCTGCCGGGCTTGGCTACTATACCCGCTCAGAAGTCGCAGGCAACCTTAACCTGCTCTTTTCTGAAGACGCTTCCACTTTTCAGGTCGCCGCCGACGCCCCGACCTTCAGTCAGGAGGACGATGACTCGTCCACGCGCCCGGGAAGCTTTGCTGGGGTGTACAAGCTACCCACCGAACAGGGGTCGTTCGTCCTCGGCTTCGGCTACACCCGGACCCAGGCGTTCGACCGGACGCTCTCGTACGGGGGCAGCAACGAGAGCAGCTCCATCACAGACACATTCCTTCCCACCAACGAAGGTCCCAACGACGAGTACGCCGTCGACTCCCTCGGGGTCTTTTTTCCCGACAACGTGCCCGGCAACATCGTCCCGTTTATCGCCTACCAAGGCGGCGCCATCGAGTTTTTTCGCTCGAACTACGACGCGGGCGAGTACCCGTTCGAGCAGGCCGCGCTGTTTCTGCCTATTCGCCAGGAAGGCACCGTTGAGCGAGAGGGCCGGATGAACGAGATCAACGTTTCCGGGGCTGTCGAGGCCGCAAAGAGCCTGATGCTAGGCGTCTCGGCCAACCTCGTGACGGGACGGTACCGGTTTGAGCACGAACTCACCGAGATCGACCAGGGTCAGAACGAGGACTACGAGGTGCTCCGTGATGGCCAGCTCTACAGTGGGCTCGACCGGATGACGTTCCGTGAGCGATTCGAGTCGGAATTCACCGGCTTCAATCTGCGGCTGGGGCTCTCGGGCACCCCTGTGTCGAACGTGCGCGTAGGCCTCACTGCCGAAACCCCAACGTGGATCTCCGTCACGGAAGACTTCACCGACGCCGTCATTCGCACGGAGTTTCTCGACGGCCAATCGCTGTCCTACGGCGACGACTCCGATGAGACCGTGGGGAAGGCCACGTTTGAATATCGGATCACGACGCCCTGGCGCCTCGGGACTGGTCTTGCTTTCGATAATGAGCGGCTCCGCGTGAATGCCGGTGTGGAGTTTATCGACTGGTCAAATCTGGAGCTTGACTCCAACTCACTCGGCTTTCCGGCAGAGAATGATCGGATTGAGGACACCTTCGGATATGTTTTCAACTGGCAGGGGGGTATCGAGTACTCGAATGAAGCCGGCCTAGCTGCGCGGGCCGGGGTGGCCTACCGACCCGACCCTCGGGACTTCAACCTTACGTTCGCCAACGGCGAGACCCCCGACCGCACCCGCATCTTCTTCTCGGCGGGACTTAGCTATCCGTTCAGCGACCAGGTGACGGTGGATGTGGGCTGGATGCAGGAACGCAGCCACAACCAGTTTCTCCCGTACACATTCAGTGAGCCAGGGGACACGCCTCTTTCCAATCCGGACGAGATTCCGATCCCCTCCGTCGATGAGGAGGTGGTTCGCAATCAGTTTCAGATTGGCTTGCGCTACCGCTTTTAGCAGCAAGCCGCGGCTCGCCTCTAGTTCGACGAGTTCTCCTCTCCACGCCGATCAAGCAACCGCTGGTACTTCTGCGCGGCGCGGTTGTGCTCCTGAAGCGTACGGCTGAAAGTATGCCCGCCCGTGCCGTCGGCTGCAAAGTAGAGGTACTCGTGCCGCTCGGGACCGGTAGCGGCGCGGAGACTCGACGGCGAGGAATTCGTGATGGGACCGGGCGGGAGCCCCTGAGTCTGGTAGGTGTTGTACGGGTGGTCGATCTCGAGGTGTTTG
>PXSX01000377.1 GCA_003022655.1 Bacteroidetes bacterium QH_1_64_81
CGATGTCACCACCGGGGCGCAGGACGACCTCGAACGCGTCACGAAGATGGCCTACGCCATGGTGGTGGACTACGGCATGAGCGACCGCCTCGGCCCCCTTAACTACGACCGGTCCCGAGACCAGGACACGCCGCTTCACGGCAACCCGTACTCCGACGCCACGGCTCAGGCCATCGACGAGGAGGTGCGGGCCCTGGTCGACGAGGCACGGTCCCGGGCGAAAACGCTTCTTCGGAAGGAGCGGGCGCTCCTTGACGATCTGGCGGCGGCGCTTCTCGACCAGGAGGTGCTCGATTCCGACGCACTCGCGACGCTGCTGGGAGAGCGGCCGCACGGGGACTCTACGCCGACGAGCGGGCGGGCATCGGATGGGGGGGAAGCCGTCCGGAAGAGATAGGCGGAAAGGGGGAGGGAAAGCTGGGGCACATGCCGGCACCTACCGCACGACGGAGAGTGAGCGCGTGCGGCCCGTGCCGTCCGGTCCGATTAGCCGAAGGAAGTAGCGGCCGCTCGCGAGGGTCTCGGTCCCGAAGCGGAGCGTCTTGACCTGCCCGGCGGGCAGGGACCCGTCGTGAAGCGTCTGCACGCGCCGCCCGAGGGCGTCGTAGAGGACGACCCGGACCGACTCGCCCTCCCGGGACGCGACCCGGACGGTGGCTTGCCAGCGCACCGGATTGGGCGAAGGGGCGCTGAGTACGAAGCGCTCCGAGAGGCCCACCTGCACCCGGACCGGGCCATGCGTCTCGGTGCTGCCGTCAAGGTCGACTTGGCGGAGGCGGAAGGCGTGGCGGCCGGGTGCGAGGGCTTCGGTGCGGAACCGGTAGTTTTGAGGCCGGCTGGTGGTGCCTGCGCCCTCGACGGAGCCGACCGGGGTCCAGGCGTCGGCGTCCGGCGGACGGTGCTCGACGCGAAAGCCAGCATTATTCGTCTCCGAGGCGGTGCGCCAGCGGAGGTGGGCCGACTCTTCATCGACAGTGCCCGTGAACGACGTAAGCTCCACGGGGATCACCCCCGGGGGGGCCTCGTAGGCCCCGAGGTCCACACGGGCGGGCGTCTCCTCGCTGGCGTCATTGTCGTTAATGCGGGGCGTCCCCTCCAGGTCGAGAGGGAGCGTTTCGGAGGAGTCTCCGTCGGCGTCGAGGTCGAGCGTATCGGGAGGGAGATACTCGTTGCCTCCTGCGTCGAGGGCCGGAGAGCCTTCCGTGAGGTTGAAATCTCCCCCGGACGGGTCGGCAATCAGGGGATCGCCGGAAAAGATGAGGTTGGGGGACCCGGCGCTGTATCCCCCCTGGACCAGGGATGTATCGACGTCGGCCGCGGCGTCGCCCGCGTTGTAGATTTGGTTTCCCTCGTGTTCGGCCCCGTTGTTCCAGAAGATGCTGTTCCGCACGACGGCGTTGCCGGCATTGTACATGGCGCCCCCGCGTCCGTCGGTGGACTCGCGGGCGTCGGTGTCGTTGCTGATGAAGGTGGCGTTAACGATCCGAGGCGCGCAGTCCTCGCAGTTGTAGATGGCCCCTCCATTGCCGGAATAGAAGTCGGTAGTGAAGTTGTTGTAAAAAAGAACATTAATAAGAGTAGGGGTACTCCCCGATGCATTTACCATACCACCTCCAGAGTCCTCGGAACCATTGTTTGTGAAAGTACAACTTACAACTAAGGGGTTGCTCTCTACATTGACCATTCCACCTCCATTAGATCCGTGATTACCTTCGAAAGTTGATGCTATAAATATAGGAGAACTGTTATCATTGGAAACAGCTGACCCTGAAAAACCACCGAATATTGGAAGCAGACCGATATTATCTCGAAAAACTACGTCTTCGAAACGAGTTTTGCTTTCAGATGCGTTTTCGAGGGTGGGGCCATGCTCCGGATTGTTGTCTTTAATAACTACGTCTTTGAATAGTGCATGACTGTTATAATTCATGACGACATTCTCTTCTCCTCTGTTTTTCCGCATGACGACGTTCCGGAACGTGGGATGGGTGTCTCTCGCGTTGTAAAGAGCCGCTGCGACGTGCTTGTGATTCTTCTCGAGGAGGAGGTTGGAAAAGGTCGGGTGTCCTCGGTTACAGATGCCCCCACCCCAACTCGCAAGGGAGTCGCAGGGAGCGTCCGGCGGCGGCCCCGTTTGAGGTGAAAGCTGGTGTCGCGCTTGCCGTCGGGGATGCCGGTGCCCTGATCTGGACGATAGGTCCCCTGGGCCACCCAGATCTCGTCCCCGTTCGAGGAAGTGGGCAGTGCGTCCTGGAGGTGGCGGTACGCAGTGGACCAGGAGGAGCCGTCTCCTCCCGGAGCCGCGCTCGAATCGACATAGATGGTCTGAGCCGGTTGGGCGTGGGCGACGGAAGCCGGCAGGAGGACGGGGAGGAACGTCCCGAGGCAAAACCCGAGGAAGACGAGAGGGGCAACGTGGCGAGAACAGCGCATGGCAGCGGGGAATGGGCTCCGGAGGAGAAGTGGACTTTTGGGCTTCGAATGTGCTCATCGGACAATCGTCATGGTCTCGGCCCTCGTGGTCGTTCCGGCTTAACGGATAAGTGTAATTCACTGTAGTTAAAGCCAATCCCCGCTGGTTCTCAATCTATTATTTTTTTAATCCAATCTCAACATTACGTGACGTCCTGCACTCAAGCCAGCCGGGCGATGGAAGTTCCTCTGAATCTGGCCCTGCGAGCGAGGCACCGGAAACTCCGGGCGAGAGCGTCCCGTAGGCCCTCTTTGCATAGAAAAATAATCGGCCGAAAATTAGTCGCGGCGAGTTCCTGCTCGCCCTCTTTTTTTACTCTCGATCAGAAAAAAGATCGATCAATCGATACAGAGTGATGTATCGAAACGATGATGCTGCGATCGGCGTCATCCGCCTTCTGAGCGGGGAAATTTCTTTTCATTCCTTCTTCGCGCCGGATTTGGGACCCTAGGGACAGGAGTTGAGGTAAACAACGATTGTGCGCACGACAGATTGCACTCGTGCGAGGATTCCTTCACGCTGCCCGACACCGAGCCAAAAACGACTACCAACGTGCCGACGACACAGCAACTGATTCGGAAAGGACGGAAAGACGAGGAGGAGAAGAGTGATGCCCCGGCGCTTGAAGGAAGTCCGCAGCGCCGCGGTGTGTGCACCCGGGTGTACACCACCACCCCCAAGAAGCCGAACTCGGCGCTCCGGAAGGTGGCCCGCGTGCGTCTTACTAATGGCAATGAGGTGACCGCCTACATTCCGGGC
>PXSX01000378.1 GCA_003022655.1 Bacteroidetes bacterium QH_1_64_81
TGGGGGAGCGGTTGAAGCAGAGCCGCGCGGATCGGACCCGGCCCCTGGGTGTCAACATAGCGAAGACCCCCGATCCCGATGTCCTGGGGGCGGCGGCCCTCGACGATTACCGCACGAGCTTCCGGCAGTTGAGGTCGGAGGCGGACTACGTGACGCTCAACGTCTCGTGTCCGAATACCCACGACGGAAAAACCTTCGAGGATCCGGAGGCCCTTGACGAGCTGCTCGCCGCGATCGAATCGGAGCAAAAGGTGCCGGGGCTCGCCGTGCCCATCCTGGTGAAACTGAGCCCGCCCCTCAGCGGTCGCGTTCTGTTCGACACCCGGCTCGAAGAGGTTCTCGCCGTGTTGAAGGCCCACGACGTAGACGGCTTCGTCGCGACGAACACAGCCCCGGACCGGCAGGGCCTCCGGACTTCCCCGGAACGACTGTCGGAGATTGGGGAGGGTGGGCTTAGCGGACCGCCCCTAGAGGCTCGATCAACCCAGCTGGTGCGGTATCTCTACCAGGCAACCGACGGCGACATTCCCATCGTCGGCGTAGGGGGCGTGCACGACGCCGACTCGGCGTACGCCAAGATTCGAGCAGGTGCATCGCTGGTGCAGCTCTACACGGCGCTCGTCTACGAGGGGCCGGCGCTCGTGCGCACGATCAAGAAGGGCCTCGTGGAGCGACTCAGTGAGGATGGGTACGCCTCGATCACGGGAGCGGTAGGCGCGGACGTGTGAAAAATGATTGGGGGTTGGAGATTCTGGACAGGGAAGAGGATAGAGAGACGAGGGGCAAATTTTGAGAATCGGGCGTCCATGCGCTTGGAAACAGCCCATCGGCTTGTAGGTAGAGGGCCGCGGTGACCCCGTCTTCCCACCGCTCGGAATTCACTCATGCCCGCTCAGGTCGAATTCGACACCATTTCGCAGTTGTTTCGGCGTCTTTGTAAGCGCTACCGAGGTCAGAACCGACCGGTGCTGCGGTACAAGGACCGGGGGGAAGGGTGGCACGACATCACGTGGGAGGACCTCGAGGATCGGGTGCAGGCGCTAGCGGGCTACCTGCACCGGCAGGGCGTGCGGAAGGGCGACCGCGTGGCCCTGCTCTCAGAAAACCGGCCGGAGTGGGCCATTAGCGACCTGGGCACGCAGCTCATCGGGGCGGCCAATGCGTCGATCTACACCTCGCTGCCGCCTGCCAAGGTCGCCTACATCCTCCGCGAT
Source organism: Bacteroidetes bacterium QH_1_64_81 (assembly GCA_003022655.1). Next base: position 1,215 of record PXSX01000378.1, read on the forward strand.
TCTGGGGCGAAGGTGTGCGTCGTGTCCGTGCCCGTCCAGCGCAAGAAAATTGAGGAGATCGCGGACGAGTGCCCCGAGCTCGAAGAGGTCATCGTGATGAGTGAGACGGCCGACGACCCGCCCGTGCCCATGACGCACTGGGACGACGCCCTGGAGGACGGGCGAGCGTACTGGACCGAGCACGAAGACGAGCTCGTCGACATTGCCGAGGGCATGGCGCCCGATGACATGAGCGCCCTCATCTACACGAGCGGCACCACCGGGAAGCCGAAGGGGGTGGTGCTCACGAACCGCAACTTCTGCTCGAACGTGAAGGCGGCCCTCCAGCGCGTGCCGTTCGGGGAAGACGACCACCACCTCTCGTTCCTGCCCCTGTCCCACGCCTTCGAGCGTACAGCGGGCCACACGGCTGTGCTCGCTGCCGGGGCCACCATCAGCTATGCGGAGAGCATCGAGGCGGTGAGCCAGAACCTGGTAGAGGTGCAGCCCACCCTCATGATCTCCGTGCCGCGCATGTTCGAGAAGGTGTACAATCGCGTCACGAAGCAGGCCAGCGAGGGCAGTGTCATCCAGCAAAAGGTGTTTGAGTGGGCCGTGCGGGTGGGCGAGCGGTACGCCGAGGCCCAGCAGTCAAACGGCACAGGCCCCGGTCTTCTGTTGCGGATGCAAAAGGCCGTCGCGCACCGGCTCGTCTTTTCAACGCTGCACGAGAAGCTCGGGGGCAACCTCCGCTTTGCCGTGTCGGGGGGCGCGGCGCTGCCCAAAGAGATTGGCACCTTCTTCCAGGCGGCTGGGGTTACCATCATCGAGGGCTACGGCCTCACGGAAACGGCCCCCGTCCTCACGGTGAACCCAATGGACGCTCCGCGCTACGGCACGGTGGGCCACATCCTGCCGGGGGTGACCGTCGCCATCCAGCCGCTCGACGGCGACGAGCTCGCGGGAACGGTCAGCGGAAGCGACTATCCCACGTCCATCTCCACGCCGGAAGGGGAGATCCTGGTGAAGGGGCCGAATGTGATGCGCGAGTACTGGAACCGGCCGGAGAAGACCCGGGCCGCTTTCGACAAAGAGGGCTGGTACCACTCCGGCGACGTGGGCCGCTTCGAGGACGGCTACCTCAAGATTACGGACCGCATCAAGCACATGATCGTCACGGAGGGCGGGAAGAACGTGTATCCCGGCCCCATTGAGGAAACGTTCAAGACCGAAGGATGGATCGACCAGATCGTCGTGATCGGAGAGGGACGTGCCTTCCTCGTGGCCCTGGTGGTGCCTGACTTCGACTCGCTCCGGATGCGGGCCCGGGACGAGGGCATCGATCACTCCGACTACACTGACGCCGAGCTTCTTGAGCTTGATGCGATTCAGCGCATCTTTCAGGATGCGTTCACGACCTACAATCGGGAGGCAGCGGCACATGAAAAGATCCGCAACTTCCGTCTGCTCGCCGAGCCATTCACCGTGGAGGAAGGCACGCTGACCCCGACGCTCAAGCTCCGCCGCAGTGTCATCGAAGAGCGCCACGAAGACCTCATCGATTCGATGTACGAGGAGTTTGGGCAGTGACGAATGGCGAATTTTGAGTTGCGAACGTGGAATCACGACTGAGAGTCTGTTTTAACTTTATCTCTCGGGCTCCGAGCGGCCTTGACGGGCTGCAAATCGCCCCTTCACTCGACCGGTAGCCCCACTACAGGCCTCGTTCAGGGTGCGATTTTCGCAAAGAATCCTTGAGGGCGTCGGGCCGGATCTCGATCCGGAATCGGCCCTATAAACGTGCCGACAATTCAGACGGGGCATGGCGCAGTCCGGTAGCGCGCGTCGTTCGGGACGACGAGGTCGCCGGTTCAAATCCGGCTGCCCCGACCCGCCGAAAGCGGCCTTCACAGTTGGTGGAGGCCGCTTTTGCTCTGGTTCTCCGCACGGAACGACGATGCAGAACATCGGCGAACGCCCAATCGGGGGCTGCGAGGATCCTACTTTTGGCCCAGTCCTCACCTCGTCGAGGAGATGTCTTGACGGTTCCGAGAATAATTTTCCCTAACCGTCCGTTCAAATGGAGCGGTTGGAGTGTACGAAGGTCGGGGGAAACGTATCCGATGTCCGAAACACTCTGATTGCCCCTTATCTTTGTGGAGCAGTGCCCATGACTCTCGGTTGCCGGGGGTCGGTTTCGGTGGGCCTTCAAAGACCCATGTTTTTCTCACTACGACCCACTCCTATGCTACAACGCGTACTCAAAACGTTTTGCCTTGGATTCTTCGGTTTCGCCGTTGCCCTTGGTGCGCCTAGCGCACTCGGCCAGATGCCCCAGCAGCCGGACACCACCACGCTCTCCGCCTCTGAAGTCAGCCAGGAGCAAGTCGAGAAAGCCGCTCGCATCGCCGCGACCGTTCAGTCGTCCATGCGGGCCCAGCAGATGAAGATGCGGAAGCAGATGAAAGAGAAGTACGGGAACCCGCAGGAAATGGACTCCACGCAGAAAGCGAACGCACGGCGCGAAATGAAGCGCCAGCAAATGCAGATGCGGAAGCAGCAGATGAAGATGATGCAGCAGGAAGCACAGAAGGAGAACATGGATCCGGCAATGTTTCGGCGCATCATGCGGTCGGCGCAGGAGGATTCCACGCTGAAGAAGCAGCTTCAACAGGCCATGAAGGCAGAAATGAAACAGCAGCGACCGCAGGGCGGACAGAGTCCGAACCGGCAGAACCGGTAATAACGCCAGCGCTCCGCGCCGTCAGGAAATGGCGGGAGTCAGGCATATCGTCTTCAAAAGAAAAGCGACCCTTGCCCCTGTGGCAACGGTCGCTTTTCTTGTTGTACGCGACTGGTACGTCGAGATCGACCGTTCCGCGCTTCACTTTGCTGTTTTACGACTCATTGTTAGGTCATGACAAACTCCCATTCGTATACTGAACAGGGCCGCACCGCACCGGCGCTTGCGCTCGCACTCGGGGTGGCTCTGAGCATTGCCCTCGTCGGATGTGGGCAAGCCCCCGCGTCCCCGAACGCCGTCGCCTGCGATCCGAACGACGGCGGGCTCGCGCTGGCCGACGGCTTCTGCGCCACGGTCGTCGCCGAGAACCTCGGACGCACGCGTCACCTTGCCGTGGCCAACAACGGCGACATCTACGCCGCCGTGCGCGACACGACAGCCGAGGCCGGCATCGTGGCGCTCCGTGACACCGACGGCGATTACGCAGCCGACCGGACCGAGTACTTTGGCGATGGGAGTGGAACGGGCATTGGGCTCCGCGACGGCTATCTCTACTTCGGAGCCGACTCTGCGATCTGGCGCTACGAGAAGGGAGACGGCGAACTCGTCCCGTCCGGCGACCCGGAAACCATCGTGGAAGATTTTC
>PXSX01000379.1:0-8718 GCA_003022655.1 Bacteroidetes bacterium QH_1_64_81
GTCTCGGGCGGTAGTTCCACTACAGCCCTCGCCCATGGGCCGATTTTCGGCTCATCGGTGCTCGCTCTCGCGAACCGACTCAAAATCAAAACAGCTTCTCAATCCCGTCGGGTAGAATCTGAGACAGGTTTCACGTTCTTGGTGAGATCGAATGGAAACCTGCGGCGCTTCCCTCTACTTCCAATCTTCCCCGTTACTCCCCATCCCAGCTTCCACGCAGATGCGACGTACTACACTGATCGACGAGAATGGCCACATGGTGACGGTCAAGGCGCCTGAGGACCAGCCGACCAACGACCCGAAGGAGGACGTGCACCACGATTTCCTCACGGATCACTGGATGGACGTGGCCGCGGCGTCCTATCTCGGCTTCAAGCGCCACGGCATCGGCGCGGTGGTAGTGACCCAGCGCGATCCCGCCGCCAGCCCCATCCATGAGAGCATCGGCACCCACAAGCTGCTCTATAGCCCTGACGGCGTTCGGAGCGGGTGGCTCACACACAACAAGGACCGCCTCCCCACCGAGTGGCTCGACACGCGCTTCCAGTCGTACGACCCGAACGAGTCGGCGATTGTCGTGATGGCCGACGAGGACGGATCGCTCCGCGTTTACGCCGTGGATGGCACGCCCGTCCCGCCGCGGAGCTACGAGTTGGTGCAGGCGCGGCAAAACTGAGTGGGCCGGTCCTTTGTGAACCTGGGACGATTGCACCCGTACTGCCTCAAGACATCAGACCTCTCTTCACGGGACTGCTCGCTGTGCCTGCGACCCTATCAAAGTCTGAGATTCTGCGTGCCCTTGAGGATTTCCCCGAGGAGGAGATTGCTTTGGAGGACGTGATCGAACGCCTTATCCTCTTGAAAAAGGTGCGCTCGGGCCTCGACCAGACCGACGAGGGAATTCCTCACGAGGAGGTGAAACAGCAGTTCGAGAAGCCTCCCGACCAACGCACCTGGCGGTAGCTGCAGAGTATAATGGCAACCCTGAAATGGAGGCCCCAAGCCCTGAATGATCTCGAGGCGATTGAGGCGTACTACGAAGAGATCGCTCCCGAGTACGCCTCGCACCTTATCCAGGAAATCCTGGAGCAGGCCGGGCAGCTGGAGGCATTTCCTCGGATGGGAAGAATCGTCCCAGAGGTTGGCGACGACGCCATCCGTGAACTCATCTACCGCGACTACCGCATCATCTACGTCGTAGACGCGGACGACACCGAGGTAGACGTGCTCACCGTCGTTCACTCGTCCCAGCATTTGGGATCTCTAAACTCGGACGGGTCGTAGCCTTCGTCAACCTGCATTTCCGTACGCAGAAACTGGAGAGGACGGGAGGATGGGATCGCGTGTCTCAGGTTGGAGCATGGCCCGCCACCCGGCCCGAACCCCGATGGCCAGCACGACCGGAAAGACCGCTGCGTGCAGGGGCTGCGGCCACCACGTCCAGCCGATGGCCACCACCGCCGCTCCGACGGCCGTCACTCCCAGGTAGCTTCGGAGCCCGGGTGCGGAGGGCCGCCACAGCAGCACCGCCGCCGCGATCAGGTGCGTGGGCCAGGCCCAGAGCAGGTTCCAGTTGTGCTCAGTGACCTCGTACGTGGCGACGAACCAGAGGAAGCACGCGAGCAGTCCTGTGAGCCCCACGGCAGCGAGCAGCAGCGCGTCGCCGTACGGGCCGGGCCGGCGCCCCGTCGTGGCCTGCCAGCCGGTCCAGCCGAGCACGAGCACGAGGAAGAGCCCCCCGGCGGCGAGGGGCCAGTCGAAGGCCTCGGGCGTCGCGCTGTAGCCCTCGATCCACTGCACCGTGTCCGTGCGGGCCACCAGCGCGCGGGTCGTGTCGGGGGTCTCGACGGTGGCGTGGTTGAATGCCTCGAAGAGATACTCCGGCAGGAAGTGGGCCTCGCGGGGCGTCGGGCGTCGGTCGGCCGGTGTGCCCAAGGCGAGATCGAAGCTGAGATCGACGAGCGGCAGGCTGGCCGCGTAGGGATCCAGGAGGTGCCGAAAGCTCCTCTGCGGATCCGGACGGTCCGCAAACTGCACTGCATCGCCGAGGGCCTCCTTCAGCGCGTCCCGCACGCGGGTGGAGCAGTTGTCGAAGAAAAAGACGTACTGGTAGTAGCGGTTTTCGGGCTGGGCGTTGACCCGGAGAAACTGAAAGAGCGCCGTTCGCTGCTGGCGGGTCAGGTTGAGCCGCTGCTCGATCACGGGCCGCCGCTGCTGCTCGTAGGCCCGAAGCGCCGCATCGTAGGGCGCCACGCTGAGGAAGTAGCGGAGGTGGCCGTACGCGAACTTGGGAATAAACAGCGGGTCGCTGAAATCGAAAGTGCCGTAGTTGTAGAGCCGGTCGACGCCGAGGGCGGGGTCGTGGACCCGGAGTGCGCTGTGGCCGAACATCGAGTACACCGGATCGCCGGGCAGAATGGTGACCATCGACACCTCCGATTCGGATGATAGGCGCGTCGGCTGGGCTGCGGTGGGAGAGGCGCGTCCTGTCATTAAAGCGACTACGAACAGAGTCGCGAGGACGCACCGGGACGCACCGGAGAAGACCATAGACACAGGCGTGAAGCACAGAGCAAATCGCTGGCGCCTCGAACGTTCGGCCCCCGGGCGGGTTCAACGCACCGCCGATGTTCCGCGAACCAGCACGACCGCGACTGTGGGCCGAGCCGACCGTGCCGAATTCCTTCTCGAGAAGCTCCGTGAGCGCATCGACCGCCCCACGACCGAACTCGAATACGAGACGCCGTACCAGCTCCTCGTCGCCGTCATTCTGTCGGCCCAGTGCACCGACGATCGTGTCAATGAGGCGACGCCTGTTCTCTTCGAGGCGTACCCGACGGTCGAGGACCTTGCGGAGGCAACGCCCGACGACATCTACCCCTTCATCCAGTCCATCACCTTCCCAAACAACAAATCGGGCTACTTGGCCAAGATGGCCCGGCAGGTCGTTGAGAAGTTCGACGGCCGCATCCCCGATACCATTGACGGCCTGGAGACGCTGATGGGCGTGGGGCGCAAGACGGCCCGCGTGGTGGCCCAGGTGGCCCACGACGCCGATGCGCTCCCCGTGGACACCCACGTCTTCCGTGTGGCCAATCGCATCGGGCTCGTGACGAAGGAGGCCACGACGCCAAAAAAGGTGGAGCAGCAGCTCAAGCGCGTGATTCCGAAAGAGGACTGGGGGGAGGCGCATCACCTGCTCATCCTGCACGGCCGGTACACCTGCACCGCCCGCTCGCCGGACTGTCACGACTGCCCCCTCCCCGAGGTCTGTACGCACTACGACCGCCTCCAGAATCGCCCCGATCCCATCGACGGACTGGACGCGTCTGCGGGCACCTACTATTGCACGACCAGCGAGCACTACTTCGACGACCCTGACACCCACGTTGATCGGTACGACCTCGAACAGGTGGCCTGCCCGCACTGCGGCTCCATGCAGGTGGTCCGTACCTCCACCGGCCAGCCGACCAAGCAGGTGAAAGATTACCGAGTGAACGGATGATTGCGTGGCTGCGTGTGGGCGCGATTGCGTGTGGGCGTCTGGGCGTGTGAGTGTGTCGTGAGAACCGGAGTCATGTTCAAACCAGCGGACTGTGCCAGACCGTTTTCATATTTTTCAGCCTTCACGCCTCCAATCCTCCACGCCCCCAGCCCGAAGAAAGAAGTCACGGCGAAGCTTAGAAGCTGCTCTCCCAACAGTTGACCCCATCTCCACCAACCCACAACCCACAACTCCCCAACCAGATGAACAAATCAAAACGTCACCTTCTCCTCATCCTCGACGGCTGGGGCATTGCGGAGGACCCGTCCGTAAGCGCCGTCGACGCAGCGGATACGCCCTTCGTGGACCGCCTGTTTGACCAGTATCCCCACGGCGTCCTCAGAGCCTCGGGCCTGGGCGTGGGCCTGCCGGAGGGGCAGATGGGCAACTCGGAGGTCGGTCACATAAATCTGGGGGCGGGCCGCATCGTCCACCAGGAAATCCTCCGCATCTCGAACGCCATTGAGGATGGATCCTTTTTCGAGAACGACCAGCTCGTCGGCGCCGCTCGGCACGCGAAGAGGAACGACCAGAAGCTGCACCTGATGGGCTGCTTCTCCGACGGCGGCGTGCATAGCCACCTCGAGCACCTCTACGGCCTCCTAGAACTCGCCTGGCGCGAGGGGCTCGCCCCGGCACAGGTCAATGTCCACGCCTTCACCGACGGACGCGACACGGATCCGCACGGGGGCGTCGACTACGTGCGGCAGTTCCAGGAGCGGGCCGACGAGATCGGCGTGGGACGCCTCGTCTCCATCGTGGGCCGCTACTACGCCATGGACCGCGATGAGCGGTGGGACCGCACCGAATGGGCCTACCGGCTTCTCACGGAAGGGGAGGGCGATGTCTTCCACGACCCCGTGGAGGCCCTGAAGGCGAGCTACGCAAACGACACAACAGACGAGTTCGTAGAGCCCCGGCGCATCCGTGTGGACGATGAGACGGCCTTCGGGGAGCACGGCACCCGCGTCGAGGACGGCGACGCGGTCATCTACTACAACTTCCGCTCGGACCGCGCCCGGCAGCTCACCCGCGCGTTCACGGAGGCCGACTTCGAGGGCTTCGATCGGGAGCGGCTCGACGACCTCGAGTTCGTGATGATGTCGCCGTATGACGATGAATTTGACCTCCCGGTGGCCTTCGATAAGCTCAATCTGGACGGCACGCTCGGCGAAGTCATCAGTAAACGAGGCGGGCGGCAACTCCGGGCCGCCGAGACGGAAAAATATGCCCACGTCACCTACTTCTTCAGTGGCGGGCGCGAGGAGCCGTTCGAGGGCGAGGATCGCATCCTGGTCCCCTCTCCCAAGGTGGACACCTACGACCTCCAGCCCGAGATGAGCGCGCCGGAGGTGGCCGCCCGCGTGTCCGACGCCCTGCAGGAAGAGAACTACAACCTCGCTGTCCTCAATTTTGCCAACCCGGACATGGTAGGCCACACCGGCGACTTCGACGCGGCGGTGGCGGCGTGCGAGGCCATCGACCAGTGTGCCCAGCGGGTCGTAGAAGCTGCCCGAGAAAACGGATCCTCGATCAACATCATCGCTGACCACGGCAACGCGGACAAGCTCAAGAACCCCGACGGCTCTCCGCATACGGCCCACACCACCGCCCTCGTGCCGCACATCATCCTCAAGGACGGATTCGAGGGCCCTGTGCAGGACGGCAAGCTCGGCGACGTGGCCCCCACCATCCTGGCCCTGCTCGATGAAGAGATTCCCGACGTAATGAACGGCGACGTGCTCGTTCCTACCGAACAAGCTGCGGCGTCGTAGCACAGCGCCCCGCTGGAGAGACACCCCGCCAGACAGCTTCTCAACCTATTCGATCGTCGGTGTAAACGGGAGTCGCGTCTGAATGACGTCCTGCGAGCCGATTGCGCGGTCGAGCACTTGCTTCTTCTGCCAGAACTGGCGCTCCAGGGCATTCATGGTAATGGATCGCCAGGCCTGGCGCGCCTGCGCGGCGAATTGCCCGGCGAGGCGCTCGACGAAGGTTTTCGGGCGAGGCAGGATGCGCGTCCGGTACGGACCGTCGCCCAGGCCCGCCGCCGTCCCCGCCATCGCAACGGCGTCCGCCAGCGATCCGGTCGTGTCGACGAGCCCCACCTCCTCGGCGTCTCGCCCCGACCACACGCGGCCCTGTGCCACCTCATTCACCGCCTCCACGTCCATGCCCCGGGCGCCGGCCACGCGTTGGAGGAACGTCTGGTAGGTCTGATCGATCGACGTGCCAATGACACGGCGCTCATTCTCCGTGAGGGGCGTTGTGGGTGAGAAGAGGTCGGCGTAGGGACTCGTCTGCACCCCGTCGAACGTGACCCCGAGCTGATTCTCGAAGAACCCTTCGGCGTTTACGACGAGCCCGAAGACCCCGATTGATCCCGTCGTCGTCGTCGGGGCGGCGACGATTGAATCAGCCCCGGCGGCGATGTAGTAGCCGCCCGACGCGGCCACGTCGCCCATCGACACAATCACAGGCTTTTCCGCCGCCGTGCGCTCCACGGCGCGCCACATCGCTTCGGACGCGGCGGCACTACCGCCCGGGGAGTTCACGCGCAGCACCACCGCCTTCGTCGACGCACTCGTCCGCGCCGTCTGCAGGGCCTCAGTCAAGTCCGTCGAGCCGAGCGTCTGCGGCCCGCCGGACGGGAATTGATCCTCGGTCTCTCCCGTGACGATCTGGCCTTCAGCGTACACAATGCCGATCTCCCCCGTCCCGGTGTACGACTGCTCCGCCGATTCGGCCGACACGCGCCGATACTCCTCCACGGACACCGTCTGGAGATCGTTGGTCATCCCTGTATTCGCGATGGACCGGAACCGGTCGCGCACCTCGTCCTCATAGCGAAGTCCATCCACGAGCCCCGCGTCCACCGCTGCCTCAGAGCTCAGAAACGCGTCCTCAGTCGCCATACGAGTGAGCGTCTCGACCGACTGCTCCCGCGCCTCGGCCACCGCCGTCATGAACCGATCATTCACCGTTTCGAGGAGGGCCGTGAGCTGCTCGCGGTTCGGTTCCGAGAGGTCCTTGCGCATGAACGGCTCCCCGGCGCTTTTGTACTTCCCCGCCCGGATAATTTCCGGCTCCACGTCGAGCCGCTCGAAGGTCCCGTCGAAGAAAGCGAGGGTGGTCGCAAACCCGTTGTACTCGAATGCCGACTGGGGAGCAGTGAACACGCTGTCGGCCGCGCTGGCCACGAAATGGCCTTTCTCGCTCATGCCAAACTCGTCGCTGGACGCAAGGACGGGCACTCCGCTCCGGCGCGTCTCTGCTACAGCTTGGCGGATCTCTTCGAGGGTGGCCCAGCCGGCGGAGAGTCCCTTCATCCGCAGCCACACCGCCTCAATGCGAGAATCTGATCTCGCTTTCTGGAGCGAGGTCTCCAGGTCGCGCAGGTCGTAGCTCGGCCCCTGCCCGAACGCCTGCTGGAACGGATCGTCGGTCGTGCGTTCCGGAACATCACCCTCAAGGGGGACGGTCAGAACCGATCCGGACTGGACGGTGGGTGCCTGGTCGGCGGAGAGGGACACGGCAAAAATGAAGAATACGAAGAAGAAAACAATGAGCCCGAGCGCCAGGAGCGTCCCAATGACGCTGGCGGCGAGGGTAGATAGAAAGCGCATGAGCGGAGAGGGAAGATCTGTAAAGTCAATGGGCGGCCAACGCGAGAGCAAGACCGATTCACGTGTATCCAAGGGAGGGGCCAGCCGTTTCGATGGTTTTCGTTCCTCACCCCTGGGGGGCACGGCAATCGCATCGTGGCCCGGGGCCTGATGGTGCCCCGATCTGGGGCGGTGTGTTCGTGCTCCCACGCGCCTTCTCGCCCGCGCCTGCCAGGCAGTTTCGTTGATCGGAGGCGAACGAGCCTCCACACCACGAAGGAAATCTTTGGCATACGATCGCCCTGCCTGAGGGGTCGAGCGAGAAACCCAAAACGGATCGTCAAGTACACAGAATAGCTATCGCCCCACTCCTCTACCCGACGAACTCCCTCGATTTGTCCCGTCGTCGGGCCCCGTCGGGATGCCCTCGATGGATTCGGAGGAGAGGGCCGGTTGACCTCGCAACGGCCTGGACACCCGTGTGCACATCATCGTTTTTCCGAGTACCGTGAGCTCTGTAGAACCCCGCGACGATCGCCCGTCCCTTAGCGACCGCGAACGCAACATTCTCCGCCTCGTCGTCGAGCAATTCGTCGACACGGCGGGGCCCGTTGGCTCGCGCTCGCTGGCGAAGGACGCCAATGTTGATCTCAGCGCCGCCTCCATCCGCAATACCATGGCGGACCTGGAGGACATGGGCTACCTGGACCACCCCTACACCTCTGCCGGCCGAGTCCCAACCCAGCTCGGATACCGCACGTTCGTCGACGAGCTCATGGATACCCCCGAACTGTCGGAGGTGGAACGGGAGGTGCTCAAGGTCAAGCTCGCCCGCCTCGTGAGCGACACCGACGAGCTATTGAGCGAGAGCACGCGACTGCTCAGCAAGCTCACGAACCTGCTCGGCATCGCCTTGTCGCCCCGGCTATCCACCGCCGTGCTGGATCGGCTCGACATCGTCCCCCTGTCCGGGTCGCGCCTCATGTTCGTGCTGAGCGTGAGGGGGGGGTTGGTAAAGACGGTCGTCCTCAGTTTCGAGTCGGACCTGCCGCGGTCCAAGATCGACCGCATCGTGTCGATCCTGAATGAGCGGATTGCTGGGCTCACCCTTCGCGAGATTCGCGACACCTACGAGGAGCGTCTCAAGGATCTTCCCGACGACACCGGACTCGTTCAGCTCGTCCTCGACGAGGCGTCACTCCTGTTCAGCGAGCCGGATGAAGGTCGCCTGCAGTTTGACGGCACGCAGAACATTATCTCCCAGCCTGAATTCCAGGAGCCGGACGACGTGCGCCAGCTGATCGAGACCATCGAAGACGAGGACCGCATCGTGCAGGTCCTGGAAAACCTGTTTGAGGCCAATCCGGAGGCTGTGGGGCAGGCCGTCGTCCGCATCGGCAGCGAGACCGACGAGGCGGAGATGGACGATTACTCGATCGTGCTGTCTCCCTATCAGCTCGGCGACACGGTGGGCTCCCTCGGCGTGATTGGCCCCAAGCGCATGGATTACGGCCGCGCCGTGGCGCTCGTCGAGAAGATGGCCTCCGTCGTAAACCGGCCCGCGGACGA
>PXSX01000379.1:8843-11865 GCA_003022655.1 Bacteroidetes bacterium QH_1_64_81
TGAACCACCCTTTCGACCGTGAGCACCGACCAGCCCAACGCCCGTGAAATGACGAACGAACCGACCCAGGAAACCGACACTGCTAGCGAGCAGGCCGAGCCTGAACAAGCTGAGGACATTGAGGCCCTCACGGGAGAGGTCGAGCGTCTCAGGGAGGAGATTGAAGAGCTGAAAGAGGAGCGGGACGAGATGAACGACCGCCTGCTCCGCAAGGCCGCGGACCTCGAGAACTTGCGCCGCCGCATGGACCGGGAGAAAAAGCGCCGCCACGAGGCGGGCAAAATCGCGGTCCTCGAATCGATGCTCGAGGTGGTGGACGACTTTGAGCGATCCCTTGAGGCGGCCCAGGACCTCGACGATGCCGAGGATGCGGAGGCGGCCTACGAGTCCCTGAAGGGCGGTGTGGAGATGGTCTTTCGCAAGTTCCAAGACCAACTTCAGTCCCTCGGCGTGGAACCCATTGAGGCCGAGGGGAAACCGTTTGACGAGCAGTTGCACGAAGCGATGATGCGACAGCCCTCCGACGAGGTCGCGCCCGGCACGGTGTTGCAGGAAGTCCGGAAGGGATACACGATGGGCGACCGCGTGCTTCGCCACAGTCGCGTCGTCGTGGCCGCCGAGCCGTCGGAGGACGGTGAAGCCGGCGACACCTCCAGCTAACCTAGATTCCTGTCGGACGTCTTCCAGCCCCTGCGGTCGGGGGCGCGCTCATGCCGCGGATTGGAGTCTCGTCCCGACGACGTGCTTTTTCCAACAAACCGGTACTGTATATGCCACGCGACTACTACAATGTCTTGGGGGTCGACGAGAATGCCTCCGACGACGAGATTAAGAAGGCCTATCGGAAGAAGGCGATGGAGTATCATCCGGATCGCAATCCGGACGATCCGGAGGCTGAGCAGAAGTTCAAGGAGGCGTCCGAGGCGTACGAAGTGCTGTCGGATCCCGAAAAGCGCCAGCGCTACGACCAGTTCGGGCACTCCGGCCTCGGGGACGGCGGCGGCGGACGGGGCCGCGGGCGCGGGTTCCACGACATCGAGGATATCTTCGACGCCTTCAGCGACATCTTCGGCGGCGCGCGCGGTGCGGGTCGGGGACGGGGCCGCTCGGGGCGCGCGGATCGGGGCCGCGGGCGTCCCGGCAGCGACCTCCGCGTGTCGCTCTCGCTGACGCTCGAAGAAATTGCGGAGGGGACGGAGAAGAATCTCAAGCTTCAGAAGTATATGGAGTGCGAATCCTGTGACGGCACTGGGGCCGAAGGCGGAATGGGCGGCCAGAATTTCTCGATGTGCCCGAAGTGCGACGGCACCGGCGAAATCCGTCAGGTCTCCCGCTCCGTGTTCGGCCAGATGGTGAACGTGCAGCCGTGCCCGCGGTGCGAGGGCGAGGGTCGCATCATCGAAAATCTGTGTGACGAGTGCGGGGGCGAGGGGCGCGTTCAAGGCGAAGAGACGATTTCAATCAACGTGCCCCCGGGGGTCATGGAGGGCAACTATCTGACCCTCGGCGAGGCCGGGAATGCAGGCCTTCGGGGCGGGCCTTCCGGCGACCTGCGAGTTGAGATCGAAGAGGAGCCCCATGAGCACTTCGAGCGAGACGGGCTCGACATCTACCACGACCTCCACATCTCCTTCCCGGAAGCCGCCCTCGGCACTGAGGTGGACGTGCCCACCCTGGAGGGCCGGGCTCGGCTCGAGGTGGAGCCCGGCGTGCAGGCCGGCAAGATTTTGCGCATGCGGAATCGGGGCCTTCCGGATCTCGAAGGGCGTGGGCAGGGCGACCAGATGATCCGCGTGCACGTGTGGACGCCGCAGGACCTTACGCCCGAGGAGCGGGAGCTCCTCGACCAGCTTCGGGACCACGAGAACTTCCAGCCCCAGCCGGCCGACGAGGAGCCTGAGAAGTCGTTCTTCCGCCGCGTGTCCGATGTCTTTTCGTAGCGGACGTTCTCGTAACGGATCTTCGTGGTGCGAACGGCGGCCCCATCATTTCATTTAAGCGGACCTGCAATTGGAAACGGCTGGAAGGCCGTCCTTCATTCCCGTTTGCACCGGCATACACTGGTCCGTCCCTCCATGGCCGAAGAACCGAGCACGTTTCGCGCCTCGATGCGCCGGGTGCCCTCGCCCGTCGTCGTCGTGACGGCACAGGGCCCCCGCGAGGCCCGCGGCATCACGATCGGCTCCCTGTCGAGCGTTGCGCTCGACCCGCCCCTCGTGAGCTTCAACGTGGCCCGCGAGTCGCGCATGTTTGACGTCATGGAGGGCTGCGACCGGTTTGCCGTACACGTGCTGGGAGAGGATCAGGCCCACATGGCGGAGCAATTTGCCGTGCCCGACCTCAGCGGCCCCGAACAGTTCGAGGCAGTGCCCCACGTCCGCGATGCCCATGGCACACCTATTCTTGAGGGCGGGTCAGCCGTGCTCTACTGCCGCACTCACGATTCGCTTCCCGCCGGCGATCACCGACTGTACGTCGGCCTTGTCGTGGAGATTGAGGAGCGTCCGGATCGAGGGGCAGTGATCTACTACAAGAGTAGCTACCGAGGCGTGGGAAGCGAACTCCGATCCACCCGGTTGCCCCCCGTGAACCGCGCGTCGAGCGATTCGTCCTGAGCCCCGACTCCGAAAAACGCGAAGTCGTACCGGGCCGGGTCCGACGCGCAGAAGTGACGACAGATGGCCGTGAGGCGACGAACGGCTTTCCAGTCGTTGGTCTTTCGCTCCAGCAAGCCCAGTGCCCGGGCCTGCCGGCCTACATGCACGTCCACCGGCAGCATCAACTCCGCCGGATCCAGGGCAGACCACAGGTTCAGGTCCACCGGGCCGGGCCGCACCATCCAGCGGAGGTACATGTTGAGCCGCTTGCAGGCACTGCCGGCCTCGGGCCGGGCCAGGTGCTTGCGCAGGCGCTGCGGCGTCTCGTCGTTGATCGTGAGGAGGGTCGTGCTCACGCCCTGAAGCATCGCCGCCACGGGACTTCCCTGCGCCGCCTCGTCGGGACAGTGTGCCTCGAACAGGCC
>PXSX01000380.1 GCA_003022655.1 Bacteroidetes bacterium QH_1_64_81
TGGCCGTCGTCCTGTTCCTCCATCTCGTCAGCATCAATGTTGGTCTCGGTGTGTGGAGGAGCCATGGGCGTCGCTGATTGTGCACGGAGGATGACGATTCTTCACCGGAATCGAGCCGTTTATCGCTCGATCAACGAGCGCGAAATCTCTTCCAGATTGATAGGGTACCCCCCTATACTACCTCTGCGGTCAGACGTTTCGCGCTCGGAGGCCTCACGCCCTGCTCAATTCGTGACTTTCTCGCATCAGCCGCCTGCCGGAACCGGAACCCCTCCGCCAGGGCGTCTATAGAGAAATTGGTTCTAATTTTTGGAGACGACGGCGGGCTGCGTCTGTTCTGAGAGTGCACTTCCACCGACACTTCCCCCTCGCCACCGACCAATGATTGAAGTCACCATTCTCAACGCCCAGAAACTTGCAAGCCGGCAGATGGGTCCTCGGGCCGCGCAGGCGGCCCAGGCCGGAGCCGACATCGAATCGGCGGTCCGCAACCAGATGGCCGACCGATTGGCGGACGGATTTCAGAGTCGAGGGATTGAGGCAACCGTCGAAACTGCAGGGTCCCGCAAGCTGGAGATTACTGTTGAAGACGCAACTAAGGCAGCGTGGCAACAGGGGTACATCGCGTGGCTGGTGGCCAAATTCGTCCCGAGTACGGTCGAGCAAAACTTGGCCCCGGAGGTCCGCGATCAACTCGAGGAACAGGGCATCGAGGCGGAGGTCGACGTGACCTAGCCTCTCCATCCACCCGTTGTGTCCGCGGGGACCACACGCCGACATCGTCCCCGCACGTTCGAACCGGACGCACGATCTGTGTCCTTCTCGCTCCCCGGCCTTCCGGACCTGTCCACCCGTCTGGAGGCCAACGAGTGGATGGACGACTTTTCGATCAGCGATGAGCGCTTGACGCAGGCGCTCCGGGACCTGCGGTTGACGAATCGCTTGGTTGCGGGCTATGCGGCGACGGATGCAGTCTTGGATCCGTTTCTGCGAGAGTGTGACCACCTGCGCCTGTTAGACATTGGCTGCGGAAGCGGGGATTACCTCGTCCATCTCGCTCGTCGGGGCGCCCGCTTCGGATGCACAGTCACCCTGATCGGGGTGGACGCCAATCCGGTGACGGTGGGGCACGCGCGGGCCTACCTCGACGAGCAGCTTTCGCAGTCCCTCCGCTCACAGGTTCGCGTGGAGGTCGAGGACGCCCTTGCTTTCCCCTGCGACGACAACGCGGTCGACATTGCTCATGCCGCACTCTTTCTGCACCACTTCCACGGCGACGCGGCCCGCCGCCTTCTCAGGCAGATGCAACGGGTGTCCCGGCACGGCATCGTCGTGAACGATCTGCATCGGCATCCGCTCGCGTGGATCGGGATCTGGCTTTTGAGCCGCGGGCTTCGCATGGCGCCCATGGTGCAGCACGACGGGCCGATGTCGGTGCGGCGGGGCTTCCGGGCGAACGAACTCCGTGCGCTCGCCCAGGCAGCCGGCCTTCCTGCCCCGTCAATCCGATG
This sequence comes from Bacteroidetes bacterium QH_1_64_81, assembly GCA_003022655.1. The sequence continues at coordinate 1,512 of PXSX01000380.1, forward strand.
GCACTGGGCGTTCCGGTGGACGCTCTCGACAATTGGGAACGGTGAGTGACGAATCACGAGTTCTGAGTGTGTGGCTTCCAGCAGGAATTGCTTCGCCCTCCCGGGGAGCAACCCTCTACACGACCAGTTTGGCATTTGAAGTCACTTCACTCTTCTCTCGTTGCCTCTCTTCCCGCTTACCAACATGTCCTACGACGCGCTCGTCATCGGCGGTGGGCTCGCCGGGTGCAGCACCGCTCTTCAGCTGGCCCGTCGGGGCCACTCGGTGCTGTTGGCCGAACAGTCCACGTACCCCCGTCACAAGCTCTGCGGGGAATTTTTGTCGCCGGAGGCCCAGTCGTCGTTCCGTCGACTGGAGGTCCTCGACGCCGTCCGCGACGCGGGGGCGTCGACGATGACCCGGACCCTCCTGACCGCGCCGAACGGCACGGCAACCGAGCATGCTCTTCCCGACTCCGCCCTTGGACTGAGCCGGCATCACCTCGACCATCTTCTCTTCCAACATGCCTGCACGGCGGGCGTGGACGGGCGGCCTGGGACGCGGGTGACGGAGGTGCAGGGACGTCTCGACCAGGGCTTCTCGGTCACCGTCGGGGCGGA
>PXSX01000381.1:0-1241 GCA_003022655.1 Bacteroidetes bacterium QH_1_64_81
GGCCCAGCGGGCGCGACCAGCAGGCGCGGCAGATGGACGACGACGCCCGCGCCATCAAGAACGACGAGTCGCCCCTCGTCCCCGGCGAGGAGGGCCTGGTCGACGTCCGGATCGTGAACGCCATCATGGAGTCGTCCCGCAAGAACGGGGCCCGAATCGAGCTTTAAGAGTCCGTTTTAATTTATCTCTCGGGCACCCCAGGGAGTACTTCCTCGCTCCGCTCGGGGCGCTCCGAGCGGCCTTGACGGGCTGCAAATCGCCCCTTCGCTCAACCGGTAGCCCCACTACAGGTCTCGTTCAGGGGGCGATTTTCGCTCCGTCAGTTCTCGCTCTCGCGATCCGACCCAAAATCAAAACAGACTCTAAGACCGACCTCAGTCATCCAATTCGTCTGACCCATGCGCGCCGTTCGCGTCCCTGAACCCGGCGATCCCAAGCACATGACGATCGGGGAGGTGCCCACCCCGGCGCCCGGCCCCAACGAGGTGCGGGTGCGGGTGCATGCCACCGCCCTCAACCGCGCCGACACGTTCCAGCGCCGCGGGCACTACCCACCGCCCGACGGCGCCTCGCCCATCCTCGGACTCGAAATGGCCGGCGTGGTGGAGGAGGCCGGCGACCGGGTCATCGACTGGCACGAGGGGGACCGCGCATGTTCGCTGCTGGCGGGGGGCGGCTACGCCGAGCAGGTCGTCGTTCACGAGGACCTGCTCATGGCCGTGCCGCTGGGCCTCTCGATGCGGGACGCCGCGGCGATCCCGGAGGTCTTCCTGACGGCCTATCAGGCCCTGCACTGGCTGGGCGGGATGCAGAGCGGCCACGAGGTGCTCGTCCACGCCGGGGCCAGTGGCGTGGGCACCGCGGCCATCCAGCTCGCCAAAGAGGCGGGCGCCCACCCGTACATCACCGCGTCGGCCCCAAAGCATGAGGTGTGCCGCGACCTTGGGGCGGAGGCGACCATCGACTACGAGTCGGAAGATTTCGCCGCCCAGATCGAGGATCGAACGAACGGAGAGGGGGTGCACATCATCCTCGACTTCATCGGCGCCCCCTACTTCCACAAGAACGTCGCGTCCCTGGCCATGGACGGGCGGATCGTTCAGCTCGCCACCCTGGGCGGGAGCACGGTCGAGGAGGTGAGCCTGCGCGCCCTGATGGCCAAGCGCGCCCACCTGCTCGCCTCTACACTCCGCAACCGGAGCCTCGACTACAAGGTGCAGCTCACGCAGGAGTTTGCGAGC
>PXSX01000381.1:1262-3368 GCA_003022655.1 Bacteroidetes bacterium QH_1_64_81
CACCGCCGCATGGAGAACAACGAGAACGCCGGCAAGATCGTCCTACAGGTCGTTTCGTAGGCCCACAGACCAACGCCCCGGATCCTCACGCGAGGATCCAGGGCCTGATCGGCGAACCCGGATTTCTCACGGGACGCTACTGCGGCTTCGGAGGCGGCTCAATCTGCTCACGTTTATTCCTCGACGATGCGTAGCATCGCCTGCGGTGCGGACATGGCATTGTGAACCGCCTCTTGTGCCTCGCTACGCCTCTTGCGAGAACACTGGACTAGGAGGCTGTTGCGCATAGATCCGACTCGTTTGTTAGTTTCCCTGTGCGGCAGGGATTTCTGGGCCGTTCGGTGTCCGTTGGCAGATGCACTCCAATAAGGCCATGCCCGAGAAGCAGTACAGAGACTGGAATCCGGATCAGCCGTTTTTGCTTCCTCCTTCCCTGCAAGAGTGGCTGCCGGAGGATCATCCGGTGTATTTGATGCTCGATATCTTGGAGGAACTGGACGTCTCGGCGATCAACAGGAAGCACCAGGAGAAAGACGCGCGGGGAACGCGCCCGTATGCGCCGAAGATGATGGTCGGACTTCTGCTCTACGGCTACAGCGTCGGGATCCGCTCCTCCCGCAAACTGGAGAAGGCGACTTACGAGGACATACCGTTTCGCGTGCTGACGGCGGGGAATCACCCAGACCACACGCGGATCTCGGAATTTCGCCGCAAGCATCTCGAGGAGCTGGAGGATCTGTTTCTGCAGGTTTTCCAGATCTGTCAGCGCATGGGATTGGTGGAATTGGGAAACGTGGCGCTCGACGGGACGAAGGTTCAGGCCAGCGCCTCGAAGCACAAGGCGATGAGCTACGAGCGGATGCTTGAAGAGGAGGAGCGTCTCAAGGAAGAAATCCAAGAGATGCTCGAGGAGGCGGAGGCTACCGACAGAGAGGAAGACGAGCGGTTCGGTCGAGAGAACCGAGGAGACGAGCTTCCCGAAGAACTGGAGCGGAAAGAAGAGCGGCTCCAGGCGATCCAGCAGGCGAAGGCCGATTTAGAAAAAGAAGCCAAGCGGGGCCGAGCGGAGGAGATACAGGCAAAAGCCGATCGCGCCGAAAAGCGGTCCACAACTCACGAGAGCAAAAAGGAGCGGGCCCGGTCAGAAACGTTGGCGGAGAAGTGAGACGAAGAAGCCGCCCGGCTCAGGCAGGAAGCCTTGGGGCAGGCTGGGGAGGACCCGGGCGAGGCGGAGACGCCGGAAGGGATGTCAAAGCATCGCCCAAGGGCTGAAACCGACGGGACTCCGAAGCCGAAGGCACAGCGAAACTTTACCGATCCGGACAGCCGGATCATGGAGAAAGGGAGCGAATTTTTGCAGGGATACAACTGCCAGCTTCTCGTCGACGAGGCCCATCAGATCATTGTTGCTCAAGGACCGGCCAACCAGTCGCCGGACAACGGGAACTTCGGCCCGATGGTCGAGGAAGGAGGGCCGCAATGCCGAGGCCTCTCCAGAGGCAGTACTGGCCGATTCTGGATACTGGAACGAGGACGCTCCCGAGCAGGCCGATAAGCTGGGAACCGAGGCATACATCGCGACCGAGCGACAGCCGCATGGGAAAAAGACGCCCACACGGTCAGGAGACCCTCCCGAGAAGGCCACCGCCCAGGAGCAGATGAGCCACAAGCTCAGGACTCGAGAAGGACTTGATCGATACGCCCGGCGCAAAGCCATCGTCGAGCCAGTAAACGGGCAAATTAAGGAGATCGGCGGGTTCCGCCGGTTCGGACTACGCGGCTATGAGAAGGTGCGTCGGGAGTGGGCCCTGGTCTGCACCGGACACAACCTGAAGAAGCTCATCGGGGCCGTGCAGGCTGGTCAGTGCAGCGGAGGAGTCCTGGGGTAAACCGAGCGCTCAGGGAATGCTCCAAACCAGCTGGCCATGGGTACCGGTGGCTCCCCTGTATAGACCCGGGAGTTCCTTTACACCCGTTCGGGGACCTCCTTTACAGGTGAAAGGGCTATGGCTCATATTAAGTCTGTGATGAAGCTACACGCCACACATGCACTGTAGGACTTCGGGGCCAACTCGGTCGTGATTGAACGCAAGTTCAAACATCGCT
>PXSX01000382.1 GCA_003022655.1 Bacteroidetes bacterium QH_1_64_81
GCCGGTTCTCGTATCGAAGCCAAGTTCTTCCCTCAAAACCCCCTACACAGTTATCGCTGACGTCGATAAACTCCGCGTAAATCAAGAAATTCGTGCCGACGAGGTTCGCGTGGTCGAGCCCGACGGCGACCACGAGGTCGTGCCCTTCGGAGAGGCCCTTGGCCGGGCCCACGACCATGACCTTGACCTCGTTGAGGTGGCTCCGGACGCCGATCCGCCGGTCTGCAAGGTTCTCGACTACGGCAAGTACCGCTACGAGAAACAGAAGGAGGAGCAGCGGCGCCGGAAGAAGTCGAAGTCCATGGAGATGAAGGAGCTTCGCTTCCGGCCCCGTACCGAGGAGCACGACTTCAACTTCAAGGTGGACCACGCCCGCGAGTTTTTGGAGGACGGCAACAAGGTAAAGGCGTACGTCCAGTTCAAGGGGCGCGACATCGTCTACAAGGACCAGGGCATGGACCTGCTCCGCCGCATGATCGAGGAGCTCCAGGACGTGGCCCGCATCGACCAGCAGCCGGAGATGGAAGGCCGGCGCATGGTCATGATCCTCGCCCCGCACAAGAACAAATAGCACGGAAGCGCCTCGGCTCGGCCGTGTGCTCTCGGGGCTCTTCGCTTCGACTGCGTCCGCTTCTTACTGCCCGCAGCTCGTGCGGTCAGGAACGTATCACCGCACGATCCATACAGTGAGTCTGTTATCGTTGCCTTGCGAACAATATCCTCATCAGAGGTGGTGCGCCATGCCCAAGATGAAGTCCCACAGCGGTGCCAAGAAGCGCTTTAAGAAGACTGCCAACGGCAAGATCAAGCGCAAGAAGGCCAACAAAGGACACCTGCTGACCAAGAAGTCGCCGAAGCGTAAGCGCCAATTGCGCAAGAGCACGATCGTTGACGACAAGGCGAATCGGGAGCGCGTTAAGCGCATGCTCTCAACGTAGTCGGCACGCGACGATTCGACGCGACGCCCCGGTAGAGGGCCTTTCCTGGTCCTCCATCTGTTGTTTGTGGAGTCTTTTCCAGGGAAGCGTTGGCGCCGCGCCGAGGCTCGTCTAGATTATATCCTCGTATCTACTGTAAAACGAACACGCTGTTGCCATGCCGCGCGCAACGAACAAGCCGGCGACCCGTCGGCGACGAAAGAAGATTCTGAACAAGGCCAAGGGCTACTGGGGCCGCCGGAGCAAGGTGTACAAGGTGGCCAAGCACGCCGTCGAGAAGGGCCTGCAGTACGCCTACCGCGATCGTCGCCAGAAGAAGCGACGATTCCGGCAGTTGTGGATTACCCGCATCAACGCCGCGACCCGCCAGCACGACGTGAGCTACTCGCAGTTCATGGGCCAGTACCGAAAGTCGGACCTGGACATGAACCGGAAGGTTCTCGCCGACCTGGCCGTCCACGACCCGGACGCCTTCGAGCAGATCGTGGACCACGTGATGATGAATGATGAGTGAGGCGTGATGAGTGACAAGTGATGAGTGCCTACCTCACGTTTCACGTCTCACGCATCACTCTTCACGGATCACTCTCCACCAGCCACGCTGCCATGTCGCCGCGACTCCCGACGTTTCGGTCTGCCTTTGCGTTTTCGATCTTCCAGATTCCGCAGGGGCGTTAGCGTCGACCGCCGACATTGCCGGTGACTGCGTCCCGCCCCTGCCCTGCAGGCTCGGCGGGATTTTTTAGTGGACGGCCCTTCCACTCAGCATCTTGCCGGAGGCGACGCGCCGCCGTGCGTCGCTACAACGTGCGACGTTTCCGCGACCACTGATCCGTACCGCGCTTCCATGTCCGATAAAATCGACGAGCTCCAAGAGCAGATCGAGGCCGAGTCGATCGAGAGCGAAGAGGATGCGGAGGCGTTTCGCATTCAGTACCTCGGCCGCAATCAGGGCGCCATTCCGGGCTTGTTCGATCAGATCGGCGACCTCTCCCCCGAAGAGCGTCCCGAGTTCGGGAAGCGGGTCAATGCGCTGAAGGACCGGGCGCAGGAGCGGCTCGACGAGGCGAAGGCGCGGCTCCAGCGGGAGGAGCAAGCGGGCGGCCCCGATATCGATCGCACGCTCCCTGGGCGGCGGGGCTTCCGCGGCTCCACGCACCCGCTCACG
>PXSX01000383.1:0-3472 GCA_003022655.1 Bacteroidetes bacterium QH_1_64_81
TCACGGAACCGTTATGTCACGAAACGACGCTCCCCAGCAGCGCACGACCCAGCCCGATCCCATTTACCGGGACGACATGGTTTCCCGGTTTGTGAACGCCATCATGCGGGACGGGAAAAAAAGCCTGGCGCGGCGCATCGTGTACGACACCCTCGACGTCATTGAGGAGCGGACCGGCGAGGAGGGCCTGGAGGTCTTTAAGAAGGCCGTGAACAACGCCGCGCCGCTCGTCGAAGTGCGTAGTCGCCGAGTTGGAGGAGCGACCTACCAGGTGCCTACGGAGGTTCGACCGGAGCGCCGCATTACGCTCGCGTTCCGGTGGATCATTCAGTACGCCCGGGCTCGGAAGGAGAAGAGCATGGTCAACCGCCTCGCGAGTGAGTTGGTGGACGCCGCTCGGGGGGAGGGGGGTGCCGTAAAGAAGAAGGACGACACGCATCGCATGGCCGAGTCCAATAAGGCCTTTGCTCACTTCCAGTTCTAACCCGTTTGCCCGGGCAACTGGAAGGATGGGTGGAAGGAACTCCGTCCCGGTCTTCGTTGAGCGATTGAGCATATAATTTGAGCACGTATCCATGGCCACGCAGAAAAACGAGAGCTTTCCGCTGGAGCGGACCCGGAATATTGGCATCATGGCCCACATCGATGCCGGAAAGACCACCCTCACGGAGCGGGTCCTGTTCTACACGGGGCGCCTGCACCGTATGGGAGAGGTGCACGAGGGGGCCGCGACCATGGACTTCATGGAGCAGGAGAAAGAGCGGGGAATCACCATCACCTCGGCGGCCACGACCTGCTACTGGGACGACCACCGGATTAACATCATCGATACGCCCGGCCACGTCGACTTTACGGTGGAGGTGGAGCGCTCCCTTCGCGTGCTCGACGGGGCGATTGCGCTCTTCTGCGCGGTCGGTGGCGTAGAGCCTCAGTCGGAGACGGTCTGGCGCCAGGCCGAGAAGTACGACGTGCCGCGGATCGGCTTCGTCAACAAGATGGACCGGACCGGGGCCGACTTCGAGAACGTCCTGGAGATGATGGAGGACCGTCTCACCGCCAACCCCGTCCCGGTGCAGTATCCCATCGGTTCCGGCGACATGTTCCGGGGCGTCATCGATCTCATTCGGGGAGAGGCGATCATCTACGACGAGGAGTCCCAGGGCATGAAGTGGGATGTCGTTGAGATTCCGGACGATCTTGAGTCGAAGGCCGAGCACTGGCGAATCAATCTGCTTGAGAGCGTGGCCGAGTACGACGACGAACTGCTAATGAAGTATCTGGATGAGGACCAAGAGGTGGAGCCGGATGAACTGGAGCAGGTGATTCGGAAGGCCGCACTCAATCGGGACATGACGCCCATGTTCTGCGGCTCTGCTCTCAAGAACAAGGGCGTGCAGCGCGTGCTCGATGGTGTAAACAAGTACCTTCCCAGTCCCAACGATGTCCCGCCCGTTCGTGGGCATCATCCCCAGGATGAGGAGGAAGAAGTGGTTCGGCATCCAAAGGAAGATGAGCCCTTCGGCGCGGTGGCGTTCAAGATTACCACCGATCCGTACGTCGGAAAGCTCACGTTCATTCGCGTCTACAGCGGCACGCTTGAGTCCGGCTCGCGCGTTTACAGTCCCACTCGGGATGAGGACGAGCGCATCGGGCGCATGATGTTCATGCACGCCAACAGCCGCGAGGACGTGGACATGCTCCGGGCGGGCGACATTGCCGCCGTGGTGGGGCCGAAGAACCTCAAGACCGGCGACACGATCTGCGATCCGGACCATCCGGTCGTCCTCGAATCGATGGACTTTCCGGAGCCGGTCATCCGGATAGCAATCGAGCCGAAGACCAAAGCCGACCGCGACAAGTTGACCAACGGCCTGACGAAGCTGGCCGAGGAAGACCCGACGTTCAATGTCCGCACCGACGAGGAAACCGGCCAGACCATCATTGCCGGGATGGGGGAGCTGCACCTCGAGATCATCGTCGACCGCCTCAAGCGCGAGTTTAAGGTGGAGGCCAACGTGGGGCGGCCACAGGTCGCCTACCGCGAGGCCATCACGGAGATGGTCGACGAGCACTACGTGTTGAAGAAGCAGACCGGGGGCCGTGGCCAGTTCGCCGAGGTCTACATGGAGGTCGGGCCGAACGAGGAGGGCACCGGCCTTGAGTTTCAGGACGACATCAAGGGGGGAGTCATCCCGACAGAGTTTATCCCGTCTGTTAAGCGCGGCATCGAGAGCGCGATGGAGGATGGACCGCTGGCCGGTTACCCGATTGAGGGTGTCTCGGTCCGGCTTTACGACGGGGATCACCACGAGGTCGACTCCGACCAGAATGCCTTCGAGATTGCCGGTCGACTCGGCTTCCGCGAAGCCGCCCATCGGGCCAGTCCGGTGCTCATGGAGCCTGTGATGGAAGTGGAGGTTGTGACGCCCGACCAGTACATGGGCGACGTCATCGGCGACCTCAACGGTCGTCGCGGCCGCATCGGCCAAATGGGCCAGCGCAACGACGCGCAGGTCATCAACGCCCATGTGCCACTCTCCGAGATGTTCGGCTACTCTACGGACCTCCGCTCGCTGTCGCAGGGCCGGGCCATCTACACCATGCAGTTTGAGAGCTACGAACCGGTCCCCGAAGAGATTGCGACGGAGGTCATGGACGAAGACGTCGTGGAGGCTGCCGCGTAGTTTTCCGGAGACCCGTTTTCAGATTCTGAATTTCCGTTCTGCACTTTCGAATTCACACACGTACCGACCACTTAGACCGTCATGGCCAAGGAAGAGTTTGACAGAGAGAAGCCGCATGTGAACGTAGGGACGATCGGGCACGTGGACCACGGGAAGACGACCTTGACGGCCGCGATCACGAAGGTGTTGGCCGACCGGATAGGGGGGGCGGCCGAGCAGACCTTTGAGGCGATCGACAACGCGCCGGAGGAGCGGGAGCGGGGCATCACGATTGCAACGAGCCACGTCGAGTACGAGACCGAGAGCCGGCACTACGCCCACGTCGACTGCCCGGGCCACGCCGACTACGTGAAGAACATGGTGACGGGGGCGGCGCAGATGGACGGGGCGATTCTCGTTGTAGGGTCCGACGACGGGCCGATGCCGCAGACGCGGGAGCACATATTGCTTGCCCGTCAGGTGGGGGTGCCCTACCTGGTGGTGTTTATGAACAAGACCGACCTGGTCGACGACCCGGAGCTGTTGGAGCTAGTGGAGATGGAGGTGCGGGAGCTATTGACCGAGTACGAGTTTCCCGGCGACGAGGTGCCGGTGGTGCGGGGCTCGGCGCTTCGGGCGTTGGAGAGCGACGAGGAGCACGAGGAGAAGGTGATGGAGCTGATGGAGGCGGTCGACTCCTACATTCCGACGCCGGAGCGGGACGTGGAGAAGCCGTTTTTGATGCCGGTGGAGGATATTTTTTCGATCAAGGGTCGGGGGACGGTGGTGACCGGTCGGATCGAGCGGGG
>PXSX01000383.1:3483-23898 GCA_003022655.1 Bacteroidetes bacterium QH_1_64_81
GATATCGTTGGGATGCAGGAGGAGGAGATGGAGTCGGTGGTTACCGGCATAGAGATGTTCAACAAGACGTTGGAGGAGGGGGAGGCGGGGGACAATGCGGGCGTGCTCCTGAGGGGGATTGAGAAGGAGGAGGTCAGCCGGGGGATGGTGCTGTCGGAGCCGGGGACGGTGACGCCGCACCGGGAGTTTGAGTGTGAGGTGTACGTGCTCAGCAAGGAGGAGGGGGGGCGTCACACGCCGTTTTTCGAGGGGTATCAGCCGCAGTTTTACTTTCGGACGACCGATGTGACCGGCTCGATTGAGCTTCCGGAGGAGGTAGAGATGGTGATGCCGGGGGACAACGCCACGTTTGAGGCGGAGTTGATTCAGCCGGTGGCGCTGGAGGAGGGACTCAGGTTTGCGATTCGGGAGGGGGGGCACACGGTCGGGGCCGGGGTCGTGACCGACATTCTGGACTAGGCTTTTTGGATTGAGGATTGAGAATCCTTCTGCATTCGAAAATCGACATTGACAGATGGCTTCGCAGCAGGACATCCGGATTAAGCTCAAGTCGTACGACCACACGCTGATCGACAAGAGTGCGGAGAAGATCATCCGCACGGTGAAGTCGACGGGGGCGGTCGTGAGTGGCCCCGTGCCGCTGCCGACTGAGAAGAAGATCTACACCGTGCTGCGTGGGCCGCACGTAGACAAGAAGAGCCGCGAGCAGTTTGAGCGGCGCCACCACAAGCGCCTGATTGACATCCTCTCGTCGAGCAGCGACACGGTGGAAAGTGTGACGCTTTCGCGTGTTTTCCGGCCGGTTTTGCCTGTCGTCGGGGCGCTCCTTCTTTGCTTCGGGGGTGTTCTGCTCGGTGGCTGCGACAGTGCGGGCTCCAGGCGGGCTTCGCTCTACCAGCGCCTCACGAGTGAGGGGCCCTGGACGGTAGAGCAGCTCAGCAGCGACGAGTTTGACTACAAGAGCAAGCTTAAGGAGCAATATCCCCAGGGAGTGACGATCACGTTTCGGGGGGGCGATGGGGGACAGACCTACCGAATCGAGACGCCTCGCTCGGGCGACTCGACCGAGGTGCTTGCTGAAGAGGCTGTTGGCCTCCCCGGCGACAATGTGCTTCAAATGGAATCATTCGGTCGGTGGACATACGAATTTGAGGCGAGCCGAGCAGTGTTCTCGCTCCAGTTCGGGTCCCGGGCCGTCCTCCGAACACTTTTTTCGTCGGGGAGCCGGAATGAGAATCTGGAGATGAAACTGGCGCCCGGCGATGATTAGGGCTGCCGCGACGCTTTTTTACGACGGACATACCATTGCACGAAGACCAGAACCATGAGTAGCGGACTGATTGGGAAAAAAGTCGGAATGACGAGTGTCTTCGACGACGAGGGCAACAACGTGGCCTGCACGGTCGTGGAGGCGGGGCCCAACGTGGTGACGCAGGTAAAGTCGGAGGACCCCGACGGCTACAATGCGGTGCAATTGGGCTTCGAGAACATGAAGGAGAAGCACACCACGAAGGCCATGCAGGGGCACTTTGCAAAGGCGGGATGCCCGCCGAAGCGTGTACTCTCCGAATTCCGCGACTTCGACCACGACGTGGAGCTTGGCGACGCGGTGCGCGTGGAGGATGTCTTTCAGGAGGAGGAGCGCATCGACGTGGTCGGCGTGTCGAAGGGGAAAGGCTTCCAGGGCGTCGTGAAGCGCCACGGATTCAGCGGGGTCGGGATGAAAACCCACGGCCAGTCCGACCGCGAGCGACACCCGGGCTCCATTGGGGCCTCGGCGGACCCCTCGCGCGTGTTCAAGGGCATGAAAATGGCCGGGCGCACCGGCGGGAAGCGCACGAAGATTCAGAATCTTCGCGTCGTCCGCATCCTGGAGGACCAGAATGCAATTTTGATAGAGGGCTCCGTGCCCGGCGCGAAAAACGGCTACGTGGAACTCCACAAGAAGACTGGCGAGGGCCACTAGGAACGGGAGTCGCGCCGAGCGTATCGAACACGACTGCACATTGTTGACGCCACGGAACCATGGATGTTGCCATTTACCAGGACGACGGGGTCGAGTCGGGCGAAACGGCCGACCTCGATCCGACCGTCTTCGACATTGAGCCGAATGACCACATCATTTGGCTGGACGTGAAGCGGATTCAGGCCCATGAGCGTCAGGGCACCAGCAAGACGAAAGAACGGAGCGAGGTGCGCGGCTCCGGTCGGAAGCTCTACCGCCAGAAGGGGACCGGGAACGCCCGGGTTGGCGACGCCCAGTCGCCCATTCGCCGAGGGGGCGGGCGAGCGCACGGCGCCCGTCCGCGCGACTACACGCACGACTTGAACAAGAAGGAGAAGCGACTGGCACGCCGCTCGGCCCTCTCGTACAAGGCGGCGAACGACAACATCCGGATTCTCGAAGACTTTTCGCTGGACCGACCGGACACCCGGGCGCTAATCGACCTTTTCGAGTTTCTCGACGTGGCCGGCCAGGACATTCTATTTGCCACCACAGAGGTGGAGCGCGAGATTTACTTGAGCGCTCAGAACCTGTCGGACGTGAACGTGCAGGAAGTCAACAGCATCAACACCGTTGACATCCTCGACGCCGACGTGGTCCTCCTCCAGGAAGGAGCTCTCGATTGGCTTACGACGGTCCTCACGACGGCCCCGACGGTCGAGTTGGAGGCCTGAAAAGGATTTGCGGACATCTGAGCACCTGTTGTACATCCCACGAGCAGCGCCGACTCATGAGCAAACGTGTACTGATTCGCCCGTACGTCACCGAAAAGACCACGCAGCAGATGGAGGAGGGAAAGTATTCCTTCATGTGCGGCCTCGACGCCACGAAGCCCGAAATCCGGAAGGCCGTGGAGGACCGGTATCCGGGCGTCGAGGTGGACGACGTGCGCACCCAGATTGTCCCGGGCAAGCGCCGCCGTCAGTTTCGAGACGGCAACATGATTGAAGGACGGACCTCGGGCTTCAAAAAAGCCATTGTGGACCTCGATCCGGAGGGGGAGCAAATTGACTTCTTCGAGGGGATTTAGGCCCCGTCCACCCTTCGCAGCACTCCTCATTTGAACTGCCGACGACCCAGCACCATGTCGATCAAGAAGCGAAAGCCGACCATAAACAGCCAGCGGCAGTACTCGGTCGACGACAAGGACGACGTGACCACGACCGAGCCGGAGCGCAGCCTGCTGGAGCCGCTCACCAACAGTGGCGGCCGCAACAACCAGGGGCGGATGACGATGCGCTACCGGGGTGGAGGCCATAAGCGTCGCTACCGAGAGATCGACTTTAAGCGCAGCGACAAGGACGGCATTCCCGCGACGGTGAAGACGATCGAGTACGACCCGAACCGATCGGCCCGAATTTCCCTGCTTGCCTACGCCGACGGGGAGAAGCGATACATCATTGCTCCGGACGGCCTTGAGGTGGGCGACACGGTGATGAATGGGCCGAAGGCACGGCCCGAAGTCGGCAACTGCCTGCCCCTGAGCAACATCCCCCTCGGGACGCAGGTGCACTGCATCGAGATGCGGCCCGGGAAGGGTGCTCAGTTGGCGCGAGCTGCGGGCACGCACGCCCAGCTCACGGCCCGCGAGGACGAATATGCGACGCTAGAGCTGCCCAGCGGAGAGACACGCCTCGTCCCGGCGCGGTGCCGGGCCACCGTTGGCACCACGAGCAACGTCGAGCACGAGAACGTGAAGCTCGGCAAGGCCGGGCGCAAGCGCTGGCTCGGCCGCCGTCCACGCACTCGCGGCGTGGCGATGAACCCGATCGACCACCCCATGGGCGGTGGGGAGGGGCTGAAGTCCGGCGGCCATCCCCGATCGCGCAAGGGCGTCCCGGCCAAGGGCTACAAGACCCGCAAGCGCAACAAGGAGTCGAACAAATACATCATCCGGCGTCGCACAGAGTCAGACGAGCAAGGGAACGGGTAGCAATCGCCCCGGTCTTCGGGACGTACTCTACGCTCCTGCGAGCCGCTGCACTTTAAGATCCAAATAGATCAGCCATGCCCCGCTCTCTCCGCAAAGGCCCGTACGTATACTACAAGCTGCAGCGCAAGGTCGACGCGCTCAATGAGTCCGACGAGAAGAAAGTCATCAAGACGTGGAGTCGAGACTCCATTATTACCCCAGACTTCGTCGGCCACACGTTCGCCGTTCACAACGGGCATCAGTTTATTCCGGTGTACGTGACCGAGAACATGGTTGGTCATAAGCTGGGAGAGTTTGCCCCGACGCGTACGTTCACGGAGCACTCGCAGGCCAAGGTCGACCAGCGCATTCGCAAGCCCGGGCAATAGCATTGATCAATAGCACTGATCCGGCACCGGTTTACTCTTTCCCGGTGCGGGGGACACTACGCCCCGCGACCGTCCTTCATCCCGCAAACCGAACGACGAGACATGCAAGCACGAGCCGTCCGCAGGCACATTCGGAGCTCCCCCCTCAAGATGCGCCGCGTCATCAACCTCGTACGTGAACGGAGTGTGCCCGAGGCGGTCGCAATTCTGGACTACATGCCGCAAAAGGTGACTGGCGTCGTCGAGAAAACGATCCGCTCCGCCGTGTACAACCTGATGGACCAGTACGACGAGCGGTTCGACGAGGGGGCGCTGCAACTGAAAGAGATTCGGGCCGACGAAGGCCCCACCTTCCAGCGCCATCAGGCTCGTGCCCGGGGGCGCGCCGCGCCGATCCGTAAGCGCACGACCCACCTCAAGGTGGTCGTGACGGTGGAGGAGGACGAAGCCGAGGAGGCCGCGTAGACCCGGCTTCCCGATCTGACATCACACTGCTTTCTGCACTAACAACTACGAGGTACACACCCGTGGGTCAGAAAACACACCCCATCGGCTTTCGCCTCGGCGCCATCCGGGGTTGGGACTCGAACTGGTACTCCGAGACCGACTTCCAGGACAAGCTCGTCGAGGACGAACAGATCCGCCGCTACTTGCACACGCGCCTGAAACGGGCCGGTCTGAGCCGGGCCGTCATCGAGCGCACCCCGGAGCGGGTCATTCTCACGCTCCACACCAGCCGTCCGGGCGTTGTGATTGGGCGGGGCGGATCCGAGGTGGAGAAGCTCCGCGGAGAGCTTGAGACCCTCACGGGGAAAGACATCCAGATTAACATCAGCGAGATTAAGCGCCCCGAGCTCGATGCCACGCTCGTGGCCAAGAACATCGTGCAGCAGCTGGAGGGACGCATTTCATTCCGCCGCGCCATGAAGCAGGCCAAGCAGGCCGCCATGCGCATGGGGGCGGAAGGCGTGCGGATTCGGGCGGCTGGGCGACTGGGGGGCGCCGAGATGGGACGACGCGAGGAGTATATGGAAGGGCGGGTGCCCCTCCACACGATCCGCGCCGACATTGACTTTGCCCAGGAGACCGCCCGTACAATTTACGGCACCATCGGGGTCAAGGTCTGGATCCACCGGGGCGAGATCCTCGGCCAGCCCGACCTCAGCCCGAACGTGCAGGCTCAGCAGCGCAAGATGAAGGAGTCGCCCCAGCAGCGCCGCCAGCGCCGCGAAGGCGGCTCCTAGCCCCCGAGCCTTCACGTTCGAGGCCGCACGTTCCGAGACGAACCCACACTCACTCCTACCTTCCGACGCATGCTTGAGCCGAAAGAGACAAAGCACCGAAAGGTCCAGCGCAACCAGGGCCGGAAGCGCAACAAATACGCCGTCAAGGGCACGCGCCTCAGCTTCGGCGATTTTGGGCTGAAGGCCCTCGAAGAGGGAGAACTCACTAGCCGCCAACTGGAGGCGGCCCGCGTAGCGATCAACCGCTACCTGAAGCGGGACGGGAAGGTGTGGATTCGGGTCTTCCCCGACAAGCCCGTTACCAAGACGCCCGCGGAGACGCGCATGGGGAAGGGGAAGGGCGAGCCCGAGTACTACGTCGCCCCTGTGCAGCCCGGCAACGTGGTTTTCGAGGTCGGGGGCGGTGCGGACGAGGAGAGCGCCCGGGAGGCCCTGCGCTTGGGCAAGCACAAGCTGCCGATCAAAACGAAATTTGTGGTCCGTCCAGGCTCCCGCGCCGAAGAGAAGTAGACGAGGCGACGCCTGCGTTCGCGGACCGCTGAACCCAACCTGTTGAGACCGATGGATGCCGACCAGATTCGAGACTTGAGCATCGCGGAGATTGAGACGCGCATCGACGAGGAAGAGGACCAGCTGGAGGAGCTTCAGTTTCAGCACGCCATCCAGGGACGGCTGGAAAACCCGATGCTGCTGCGGACCAAGCGCCGCCTCATTGCGCGTCTCAAAACCATTCGCAACGAGAAGCAAACCGCCGAGGAGGCCGCGTAGCCGTCGCCGACCCCCGATGCACGAGTCCCCATTCAGAAAGAGCAATTTGCCGATAGGGTCTTATGGAGCAGACTGAAGAGCACACCGAAGAGCACGTTGATGAGCCCGCCGACGAGCCGGACGAGCCGACCGTCGATCGCAACGACCGCAAGGAGCGAATTGGGGTCGTGGAATCCGCGAAGATGGACAAGAGCATCACGGTCTCCGTCCGCCGCCAGATGAAGCACCCGATGTACGGGAAGTATCTGGAGCGGTCCTCGACGTTTATGGCCCACGACGAGGAAGACGAGGCCCGGCGCCTCGTCGAGATCATTGAGCGGGCCAAGTAGGACGGAGAGTGTTGGAGGGGCGAGTGTCGGATGCCGGCTCGGTTGATCGAGTGGAAGGCTCCGGCCCCGTGCCCCCTGCGGTTCTCCGCGTAGCATTCGAGACTCGTACCCCGAACCTGGAAGGAAGCCATGATACAGCAAGAAACGCGACTCAACGTAGCCGACAACAGCGGGGCAAAAGAGGCGCAGTGCATCCGCGTCCTTGGGAGTAGCGGTCGTCGCTACGCCGGCATTGGGGACCAGATTGTGGTGTCCGTAAAGTCGGCCATTCCGAGCGGAGAGATCAACAAGGGCGACGTCAGCCGGGCAGTCGTCGTGCGTACGGCGAAGGAGACGCGCCGGGACGACGGCACGTACATCCGCTTCGACGAAAACGCGGCCGTCCTCGTCAACGCCCAGGAGGAGCCGGTCGGAACGCGCGTCTTCGGTCCCGTGGCGCGAGAGGTCCGGGAGAAGCAATTTATGCGCATCGTGTCGCTGGCCCCCGAGGTTCTGTAACGGGCCTCCCTTCCCAGGAGTGCGCCCCGCGCTCGGGAGCGCTCCATGTTTTACCCGGTCGCACATGCGAACCAACCGATTTTCCCGAAACCCATGGCGCAAAAAAAGCTGCACGTAAAGAAGGGCGACATGGTCATGCTGAACAAGACCATCACGTCCGCCAAGTCCGCCGGTCAGGACCGCGAGGACGGATACGTCGGAAAGGTCCTGAAGGTCTTCCCCGACGAGGACCGGATCATCGTGGAGGGGGTCAATACCCGCGTCTTCCACGAGAAGCCGAGTCGCTCGAACCGGGAAGGGGGGCGCATCGAGCGAGAAGCGCCCATTCACGTGTCGAACGTCAATCCGATCGACAGTGACGGCAACCCCACGCGAATTGGGCGGAAAAAGGTGGAGGATCCAGAAACCGGGAAGTCTCGCTGGGTCCGATACGCGAAGACCACCGGGGAGGAGCTCGACGAGTAGCCCATACGTGGCGGCTCGGCGAGGCGTGAAGCATTGATGTATGGGGAACTGCCTTCGTAACTTACCGATTATCAGCGTCTGCGGTGTCCTAGCGCCTCTGCGCAGGGTGCCCACATCCTCGGCGCTTTCGCCCGAACTTCCGAGTTTTGATTGCTGAGCTATGGCCGACATTCCCCGAGTTCAAGAACAGTATCAGGAAGAGGTTCGGCCGACGCTGGTCGACCAGTTCGGGTACGAGAACCCGATGGAAGTTCCGAAACTGAAGAAAATCTGCGTCAACAGGGGGGTGGGGGAGGTGTCCGAAAATCAGAAGGCTCTCGACGATGCCGTCGAGGAGCTCCGGCAGATTACGGGGCAGCATCCGTCAGTGCAGCGCGCGAAGAGGAGCATTGCGAGCTTCGACGTACGGGAGGGAATGCCCGTTGGGGTGAAGGTGACGCTTCGGGAGGAGCGGATGTACGAGTTTTTCGATCGCCTCGTGACCCTTGCACTCCCGAACATTCGCGACTTCGAGGGGGTGCCGGACCGGAGCTTCGACGGACACGGCAACTACACGCTCGGCATCGACGAGCAAATCATCTTTCCGGAGATCGACGTTGACAACGTTGACCGCATCGACGGCATGGACATTACGTTCGTAACCGACGCTGAAACCGACGAAGAGGCGTACGCGCTGCTCAAGGAATTGGGCATGCCGTTCGTCCGCCGCGGAGACGAAGAGCCCGCGGAAGTGTAGTCGCAACTGCCCCACGGAGGCTGCGCTGCGTGCGCGTTTGACCCAGGACAGATTTCAATACACTGACAGCATGGCCAAGAAAAGCTGGATCGCCCGCGAAGAGAAACGGGAGGAGCTCTACGAGAAATACAAGGAAAAGCGACAGCGGCTGAAGGAGGAGGGCAAGTGGGTTGAGTTGCAGAAGCTCCCGCGCAACTCGAGCCCGGTTCGCCAAAACAACCGGTGCGAGCTGTGCGGCCGAGTGCGCGGATACCTCCGTAAGTTTGGCGTCTGCCGCATTTGCTTCCGCGAACTCGCCCTGGAGGGCAAGATTCCGGGCATCCGGAAAGCGAGCTGGTGAACACATTTTCGATTTTGGATTGCGGACTCTGGGTTGTATTTGAGCCAAAGTCCCCAATCCAAAATCCGACACCAACCCCCAAAATCCGTATGAGTGGTATTTCCGACCCCGTATCGAACTACATGGCTCGCCTCCGAAATGCGCAAGAGGCCGAGCAGACTTACGTCGACATCCCGGCTTCGAAGCTGAAACGGGCCATGACGCAGATTCTGCTCGAGAAGGGGTACATCAAGAACTACCTCAACATCGACGACGAGAAGCAGGGCCTGCTGCGCGTGTACCTGAAGTATGATGAGTACGACCAGCCGGCGATCCGGTTGATGGAGCGCGTGTCGCGGCCCGGTCGTCGAGAGTACGCGGACTCCGACAATCTGCCGGAGGTCAAGAATGGCCTCGGGATCGCCATTCTCTCGACCTCGCGAGGCGTGATGAGCGACAAAGAAGCGCGGCGATTTGGGGTTGGCGGTGAGGTGTTGGCGAAGGTCTTTTAGGCCGCACTCCCCGTTGACGGGCGCCTCCGTATGCCCATCCCTATTACACGAGACGAACCTGCGATTCTATGGCTCGAATAGGAAACAACCCAATCCCATTTGACGACGAGGTTTCCGTCTCGGTCGACGACGCGAACGTCGTGACCGTGGAGGGGCCGAAGGGAACCCTCAGCGAGCAAGTCGATCCGGAGATGGCCGTGGAGGTGCACGACGACCACGTCGTGGTCCGGCGGCCCACGGATCAGAAGCGGCACCGCTCGCTCCATGGCCTCAGCCGCTCTCTCCTCGTGAATATGGTGGAGGGGGTGACGGACGGCTATAAGAAGGAACTGAAGATCATCGGCGTTGGGTACCGGGCGCAGATGTCCAACGGGGCCCTCGAGGTCTCCCTGGGGTACTCTCACCCTATCTTCTTCCTCCCCCCGAGCGACATCTCCGTGTCCGTGGACTCGGACCGGGGGCAGGACGATATCATCATGGTCGAGGGCATCGACAAGGAGCTTGTGGGACAGGTGGCGGCGAAGATTCGAAGCCTCCGCCCCCCCGAGCCGTACCAGGGAAAAGGCGTGCGCTACGTTGACGAGCACGTGCCCCTCAAGGCCGGCAAGACAGCCGCCCGTTAGAACACGCCCTGTCCGTCTGAGACGGACTCGGGGCCTCGTTTCGATCGAAAGACCACGAAGGCACAGCGGTTATGGCAAAGGGAAAGAAGGAAAAAGTCGAACGCCGGCAGCGAATCCACGACAGCATCCGGGAGTCGATGTTTGGGACGTCCGTGCGCCCGCGGCTGTCGGTGTACCGGTCGAACCAGTACATCTACGCGCAGCTGATTGACGACATGGAAGGGCGCACCCTCACCTCGGCCTCGAGCCTCGCAGACGACGTGGAGGGGGAGACGCCCGTAGAGGAGAGCCGCGCCGTGGGTGAGCTTCTCGCCGAGCGGGCGCAGGAGGAGGGCATCGAGAAGGCGGTGTTTGATCGGGGCGGGTACAAGTATCAGGGGCGTGTTCAGGCTCTCGCCGAAGGAGCCCGGGACGGAGGACTTCAGGTGTAGCCGCGTGCTCGCTTGACCTCTGAACTCTTTAGCACATTCCTACACACGGAGCATTACTACAGACATGGCGGACCGAAAAGAGCGCAAGCGCGTCAACGCCGAGAAGCGACAAGAAAACTGGGTGGATCGGCTCGTATCGGTCAATCGCGTTTCGAAGGTCGTAAAGGGAGGACGTCGGTTCTCCTTCAACACCGTCGTGGTCGTCGGCAACGAGGACGGCCTCGTCGGCGCGGGGCTCGGCAAGGCCAACGAGGTGTCGAGCGCCATTTCGAAGGGGGCCGACGACGCGAAGAAAAACGTGATTCGGGTCCCCCTGCGCGACGGCACGATTCCTCACAAAGTAGTGGGCAAGCAGGACGCCGGAGAGGTGCTCCTGAAGCCGGCCGCCCCCGGAACCGGCGTGATCGCCGGGGGAGGCGTGCGGGCCGTGCTTGAATGTGCCGGGTACCGGAACGTGCTCACGAAGTCCATCGGGACCTCCAATCCGCACAATCAGGTAAAGGCCACCATCAATGCACTCGCGGAGACGGAGGATGCCCTGGAAGTGGCTCGCCGTCGCGGCATTCCCTTAGAGAAGGTGTTTAACGGCTAACGCGCAGGACCGCGAACCGGAGACGCATCGAGGGGATGAGCACGCTCAAGATTCGTCAAGTTTGCAGCACGAACGAGTACAAAGAGGATCAGACGGCGGCCGTTCGGGCACTCGGCCTGCGTCGCATCCGAGACACGGCTGTTCACGATGACACGCCCAGATTCGGGGCATGATTAACACCGTCGATCACCTGATCGAGGTCGAAGAGATCGACGAGGAGGGGGGACACGAATACTGCATGCCTTAGGGACGAGATTAGTAACGGACTCATGGATCTAAGCAACCTTAAGCCGGCGGAAGGCGCCACTCATTCCAAGCAGCGACTCGGCCGGGGGGAAGGCTCCGGGCGTGGGGCACACAGCTCCACGCGGGGCACGAAGGGACAGAGCAGCCGCTCGGGCGAGAAGAACCGCCCGGTTTGGTTCGAGGGCGGGCAGACGCCCCTGTTCCAGCGCGTGCCGAAGCATGGGTTCAACCAGGAGCCGTTCCGCACCGACTACCACGTGGCCAACGTCCGGCGCCTGCAGCGGCTCGTGGACGAGGGGCGCCTCGATGCGAGTGAGCCCGTTACGCCGGACGTTCTCGAAGACCTCGGTGTCGTCCGTGGGGCCGACCTCGTCAAAATTCTAGGAGATGGGAAGTTGGAGGCCGCGCTTGAGGTGACGGCCCACGCTTTCAGCGACTCGGCTCGCGAAAAGATCGAAGAGGCGGGCGGATCGGCGACCGTCGTTGACGAGTAGTCGGTCGATGTTGGGCGACGTTTCCGTCCCTCGGTGGCATACGCACCAAAAAGCCTAATTCATGGCTGGTTTTGCCGAAAGCATCCGTAACATCTGGAGTGTTCAGGAGCTCCGCGAGCGGATTCTCTACACGCTCGGGTTGCTCATCATCTATCGCCTTGGCACGCACGTGACGCTTCCGGGCGTGGATGCGGCCGCGCTCACCCAGATTCGGGCGCAGGAGAGTGGGGGAGGCCTCTTCGGGTTTCTCAACATGTTTGTCGGCATTACGGCCTCGATCATCATCCAGCTGATGGGGGCCGTCGTGCCCTACTTTCAAAAATTGCAGCGAGAAGGGGAAGAGGGGCGCCGCCGCATTACGCAGCTGACCCGCTACGGCACGATTGGCATTACGGCCCTCCAGTCGATCGGATACTCCATCAACTTGCTGGCCGGTGCCACGGGACGGGCGGTCGTCATTAACTCCACGTTGTTTACGATTACCACCGTCATCGTCCTCACCAGCGGGACGGCCTTCGTGATGTGGCTGGGGGAGCGCATCAGCGAGGACGGCATCGGGAATGGCATCTCGCTGATCATTATGATTGGCATTATTGCCTTCCTGCCACAGTCGCTGATGAATGAGATAAGCCTGATTGGCGACAATATCTTCATTCTGCTCGTCGAGATCGGGATCTGGGTCCTCGTCACAGGATCGGTGGTCCTTGTGTCGCAGGGCATGCGGCGCATCCCCGTGCAGTACGCCAAGCGGGTGACTGGACGGAAGGTGCAGGGGGGCACCACTCAGTATCTGCCGCTTCGGGTGAACGCGGCGGGCGTGATGCCGATTATCTTCGCGCAGTCGATCATGTTCATCCCCTCGACGATCGCGTCGTTCTTCCCCAATGATCCGACAATGCAGAAAATTGGGGCCTGGTTTTCGGACATTAGCAGCCTAAGCTACTCGGCCCTCTTCTTCGTGGTGGTCGTGTTCTTCACCTACTTCTACACCGCGATCACCGTCAATCCGCAGGAGATGGCGGACACGATGAAGCGGCAGGGAGGCTTTATTCCAGGCATCCGTCCGGGCAAGCAGACCAGCGAGTTTATCGACACGATTCTGACGCGCATTACCTTGCCAGGCTCCCTTTTCCTGGGACTTGTTGCCATCTTCCCCGCGTTCGCCATGCGGGCGGGGGTGTCCCAAGGATTTGCGATGTTTTATGGCGGAACGAGCCTCCTTATCCTAGTGCAGGTCACGCTCGATACTCTCCAACAGATTGAGAGCCACCTGCTTATGCGCCACTACGACGGCTTCATGAAGAGTGGCCAGATGCGCAGCCCCCGTCAAGGTGGGGGCATATGACCCCTTCGCGATCGAAGCGACGTTCGTATGCGGTGGTTTTCCCACCTCTGGAACTGGATCTGGAAACCCTCTATGGTTCACCTGAAGAGCCAACGCGAAATCGAGCGACTGCGCGAGAGCGCGGACCTCGTCGGGCGCACGCTTGCCGAGGTGGCCCGCCACATTGAGGTGGGAACCACGCTACGTGAGCTCGACGCCGTCGCGGAGGACTACATCCGAACACATGGGGCCGAGCCTGCATTCAAAGGATATCAAGTAGGTGATAATGTCTTTCCGAACACGCTTTGCACCTCGGTGAACGACGCGGTGGTGCATGGCATCCCAGACGGGTACGCGCTGCAGGACGGCGATCTGCTGTCAATCGACTGCGGCGCGAAGCTGAACGGATACTATGGCGACTGGGGATACACGTTCGCCGTGGGCACCATCGCCGATGAGGACGCGGCCCTCTGCCAGGCTACATACCGGGCTCTGCTGAAAGGGATCGAACAGGCTGTTGCCGGTCGGCGCGTGGGGGACATCAGCCACGCCGTCCAGTCCCACTGCGAGGCGCACGGATACAGTGTCGTGCGGGACCTCGTGGGACATGGCATCGGACAGAGCCTGCACGAAGATCCCCAGGTTCCGAACTTCGGTTCGCCCGGTCAGGGGCGCCTGCTCAAGCCCGGGCTCTCCGTCTGCATCGAGCCCATGATCAATCGGGGCACCGCTCAGGTTGGGACCGACGCCGATGGATGGACCGTGCGGGCGGCCGACGGCCTTCCGTCGGCGCACTACGAACACATGGTCGTGGTGCGGGACGGAGAAGCCGAAGTGCTTTCGGACTTCAGGTATATCGAAGACGTTATAGAGGCTCCATATAAGATCGACGCTCTCAAAGAGACTACTACTCGCTGATGGCAAAAGAAGAAGCCATTGAGAAAGATGGGGAAGTCATCGAAGCACTTCCCAATGCTCAGTTTCGGGTTCGTCTCGAGAATGGTCACGAGATTCTCGGCCTCCTGTCCGGGAAGATGCGAATGAACTATATCAAGATTTTGCCGGGCGACCGGGTCAAGGTCGAGATGTCTCCGTATGACCTTTCCAAAGGCCGGATCGTATATCGATACAAGAACTGAAGTATCCGGTCGAGGGGGGTTATGGTCCTTCGGATAGTGCCGAAGGGTGGGCCCGGTGCACGGGGAGACTGTGCAGTAACTACGCGGATTGTCGAACGAAACCGCTAGATTGAGACATGCCAAGGATTGAAGGAGTCGACGTACCAGAGGACAAGCGAGGAGAGATTGCGCTGACCGAGATTTACGGAGTGGGTCGCTCCCGGGCCAACGAGGTCCTTGAAAAGGCCGATATCGGTGAAAGCAAGCGGCCCCGCGAATGGACCGAGAACGAGACGAAGCGGGTGCGGCGCATCATTGAGGAGGACTATACCGTCGAGGGACAGCTCCGCACCGAGGTCCAGATGAACATCAAGCGTCTCAAGGACATCGGGTGTTATCGGGGCAAGCGGCACCGCGAAGGGCTGCCGGTGAATGGACAGCGCACGCGGACGAACGCCCGAACCCGGAAGGGCAAGCGCAAGACGGTAGCGGGCCGGAGCCAATCCACCGAAAAGAAGTAGCATCCTACATGTAAGATTTGCGGATCGGCCGAGATTGATCTTGGGCCGGTCTCCTTTCCAACCAAACATTCAGTATTCTTATGGCTAACGGAGACGATGGGGGCGGGAAGCGAGCGCCCAGTAAGAAAAACGTCGTTGTTGAATCGAATGGTCGAGCGTACGTGAAGGCCACCTTCAACAACGTAATCGTCACGCTCACCGACCAGTACGGAAATACCATCTCCTGGGCGAGTGCCGGGAAGATGGGCTTCAAGGGAAGCCGGAAAAACACGCCGTATGCGGCGCAGAAGGCAGGAGAAGCCGCTGCGAACGAGGCGTACGATCTCGGGCTCCGCCGTGTGGACGTGTACGTGAAAGGACCGGGATCGGGGCGCGAAGGGGCCATCCGGGCCATGTCGGAGGCAGGCCTCGAGGTGGCAAGCATTCGCGACGTCACGCCCCTCCCGCACAACGGCTGCCGTCCCCCGAAGCGCCGCCGCGTCTAACCATTTGGGATTTTGGATTGCGGATTTGGGATTTGTTACCAAGGGCCGCAATCGATCTAGAATCGGAAATCTAAAATCGAAAATCGAAACATGGCTCGATACAGAGGTCCGAAGCAAAAAATTGCTCGCCGATTTAAGGAGCCCATCTTTGGGCCCTCGAAGGCCCTGGAGCGGAAGCCGTACCCCCCCGGCCAGCATGGGCAGTCCCGTCGCCGCCGGGAGAGCGAGTACGCCGTACAGCTGAAGGAGAAGCAGAAAACGAAGTACACGTACGGACTGCTCGAGCGACAATTCAAGAACCTGTTTGACAAGG
The DNA here is from genome assembly GCA_003022655.1 of Bacteroidetes bacterium QH_1_64_81. Next base: position 18,808 of record PXSX01000383.1, read on the forward strand.
CGTCTCGCACGCAGGGCGTGACGGGCGAAAAGCTCCTGATCCTTCTGGAGTCCCGGCTCGACAACACTGTTTTCCGGATGGGCATCGCCCGGACGCGCCGACAGGCGCGACAGTTCGTCGCGCACCGGCACATCATGGTGAATGACGAGGTCGTCGACATCCCCTCCTTCGAGATGTCTCCGGACGACATCGTGTCCGTGAAGCCGAGCAGTCAGGACCTGGAAGTCATCCAGACGAATGTTGAGCGTCGGAAGCGGACCTTCTCCTGGGTGGAGGTCGATCGTCAGGAGATGAAAGGGAAGTTTATTGACTACCCCAATCGGGAAGAGATTCCGGAAAACATTGACGAGCAACTCATCGTCGAGCTCTACTCGAAGTAGGCGCGCCCGACGCTGGGCACGTCCGACGCTGGGCACGTCCGACGCATCGAGCGCACGGCTGCGCGTTCGATCCACACACGATCGCTACTCCTTACAATTTGCTGATTCGAGCGTATGAGTAACCACGGGCTTCAGATGCCAGACGGCGTCCAAGGCGAGGACGTCTCCGATTCCGAAGGTCAGTTTGTCATGGGTCCGCTTGAGCGGGGCTACGGAGTAACCATCGGCAATGCCCTTCGCCGCGTGCTACTGTCGTCCCTCCGCGGACTCGCCATCACCGCCGTGAAGATTGACGGCGTCCAGCACGAGTTCTCCACCATTCCCGGGGTCACGGAGGACGTGTCCGACATCATTTTGAATCTCAAAGAGGTACGGCTCCGCGCCGACGAGATGCGGGAGGGGCACTTGCACCTCAACCTCGAAGGGCCTGGAAACTGGACGGCCGAGGACATCGGAGAGTCCACGGCGGAGTACGACGTGCTGAACCCGGGCCAGCACATTGCCACGCTGGCCGAGGATGCCGTCGTGAACGTCGACCTGCGAGTCGGACACGGGCGCGGCTACGTCCCGTCCGCGGAGAACAAGAATGAGGATGACCCGATCGGGGTGATTGCGGTCGACTCCATCTTCACCCCCATCAAGAACGTCAAGTACGAGGTCAACCCCACCCGCGTGGGGCAAAAGATCGACTACGAAGAGCTCGTCCTGGACGTGGAAACTGACGGCTCGCTCACGCCGGAGGAAGCCATCACGGAGGCGGCCTCGATCCTGCGCGACCACGTGAGCTTCTTCATCCAGCTCGAGGAGGAGCCCGAGCCGGTGGTCGAGGAGCAGGAGGTCGACGAAGAGGTCAAGCGCATCCGCGAGCTGCTCGCCCAGCCGGTCGATGAGCTAGACCTGTCGGTGCGTTCTCACAATTGCCTGAAGGCGGCCAACATCAAGACGATTGGGGATCTGGTTCGCCGCGAATCGGACGAGATGCTCAAGTTCCGAAACTTCGGCCGGAAGTCGCTGCAGGAGCTCCAAGAGGTGCTCGACGAGCGGGGCCTCCACTTCGGAATGAACGTGGAGGAATATGTCGAAGAGAAGAAGGCCTCTTAAGATTGTCGGCGGCACGCGGGACTGCTCTTTGGCCGTCAGATCCCGCCCCGCACATCGTACCTAGTCATCTGTCTCGGAAGGCCCATGCGACACCGCAAGAAAGGAAAAAAGATTGGCCGCACGTCGTCCCACCGCAAGCGTACGCTGCAGGCCCTCTCGAACGCGCTCATTGAAAACAAACGCATCACCACGACGGTGGCAAAGGCGAAGGCCCTTCGCCCCTTCGTGGAGCCGCTCATCACGCGCGCCAAGGAGGACACGCAGCACAATCGGCGCCAGGTGTTCCGGCACCTCCAGAACAAGGAGGCCATTCAAGAACTCTTCGACGAGGTCTCCGAGCGTGTGGGCAATCGTCCCGGCGGATACACCCGCGTCATTAAGCTGGGACAGCGGTCCGGCGACGGTGCGGAGCTGGCGCTGGTGGAGCTCGTGGATTACAACGACGTGCCTCCGGCCGATACAGGAGGGGGCGGCTCCGGTGGGACGCGCCGGGGCAGCGGCAAGGGACGTCGCCGCCAGACTGAGGAGGAGCAGGACTCTCAGGCTACGGACACGCCGGCGGAGTCCAGTGGAGACGCCGCGGAAGACGTTGCCGAGTCGGCAGCCGAAGATGAGTCGGCGGAGGGCGAAACGTCCGAGGGTGAGACGTTTGAGGGCGAGATGTCCGAGGGCGAGATGTCCGAGGGTGAGATGTCTGAGGGCGAAGCCGCAGAGGATGCCAGCGGCACGGACAAGAAGTAGAGAGACCGCCGGGAGTCGTCTCGGCACACACGTTGAGTGAAGGATTCCTGCGGCGCCGTGAGGTCATCACGGCGCCCTTTTTACTGTGAGGGACCCTTGAAGAGAAGACACTGTGGCGGGAACCCTGTGGAAGCTCAGGACCTTAAACGCAGCGCATGCTCGACTTCCAAGATGCGCCAGGCACTCGTCCATGATTCAAGCGTCTGCCGTTCCGCGGAAGAGCGAAATCGACATCGAACCGAAGTACGAGGAGCAGCTCGACGAACTCCTTTCCCAGTGTCGAACCCATCTGCCCGCCGTCGACGAGGACATGATCCGGCGGGCCTTCCGGCTCAGTTACTGGGCCCACCGCAATGACTGGCGCGAATCGGGGGAGAAGTACGTGAGCCACCCGCTCCGCGTGGCGACCATCGTGGCCCGCGACATCGGACTCGACGACACGAGCGTGGCGGCGGCCCTCCTTCACGACGTAGTGGAGGACACCGAGCTCTCCCTGGAGCTGATCCGGGACGAGTTTGGCGACACGATGGGCTCCATCATTGACGGACTCACGAAGATCGAGGGGGTCTTCAGCAGTCAGAAGCTCGGCCAGGCCGAGAACGTCCGCAAGCTGATGCTCTCGATGGCGACGGACCTCCGCGTCATCCTGGTGAAGTTTGCGGATCGGCTTCACAACATGCGCACCATCGAGGCCCTGGCTCGGAAGAAACAGCTCCAGAAAGCCAGCGAGACGCTCGATCTTTTTGCCCCGCTGGCCCACCGGTTCGGGCTCTTCACGATCAAAAGCGAACTCGAAGATCTCTGCTTCAAGATCCTCGATCCGGAGGCGTACCATCACATCGTAGAGCGGCTCGAGGAGATGGCCGAGCAGCGGGAGGCCTACATTGCCGAGTTTATCGATCCGCTCGCGGAGCATCTGGACGAAGAGGGCTTTGAGTTCAAAATCAACGGGCGGGTGAAAAACGTCTACTCCATTCATCAAAAGATGGAGCGGAAGAATAAGCCCATCGAGGAGATCTACGACATCTTCGCGATCCGGGTGATTCTTCAGAGCGACGGAAAGACGGGGAAGGAGGACTGCTGGCGCGTCTACTCGCTGGTGACCGATCTGTATAAGCCCTTGCCGGAGCGTTTCCGGGACTTCATTTCGGTGCCGAAGTCGAACGGCTATCAGAGTCTGCATACCACGGTCTTCGGGCCCGGCGGACGGCGGGTGGAGGTGCAGATCCGCACGCAGCAGATGCACGAAGTGGCGGAGCGGGGCGTGGCCGCGCACTGGAAATACAAGGAGGGCACCAAAAACGTCGACGAAGAGATGGAACGCTTTCTGGAGTGGGTCCGCGACCTGCTCGAAAACCCGGAGCCCGAAGAGGCGACAGAATTTGTCAAGGAGTTTCGCCTCAACCTCTATGATGAGGAGATCTACGTCTTTACGCCCCAGGGAGACCTGTTGACGCTTCCGCAAGGAGCCACGCCGGTCGACTTTGCGTTCAAGGTGCACACGGAAGTGGGCATGCAATGCCTTGGGGCGAAGGTAAACGGAAAAATGGTACCCCTGTCTCAGGAGCTGACGAGTGGGGATCAGGTCGAGATTATCACCTCCGAAAAGCAGACCCCCAATCCCGACTGGATCAACTTCGTCGTCACGCACAAGGCGCGGAGCCGCATCCGAAAATGGACCAACGAGGAGCGGCGCAAGGCCGTGGAGCTCGGCAAGGAGATCTGGACCAAGACGAAAGACCAGGCGGACCTCGAAATTAGCGATCAGGACCTGCAGGGGGTGGCCCATGAACTGAAGTTTCCTGATCTTCAGCAGCTATTCTACGAGATTGGGAAAGGGCTGTACGACCCCGATGAACTGGTCGATTACATCAAGGGAACGCCGGCGGGCGAGGATGAATCGGCCATGGAGGAGCCCGACGAAGAGTCGCTCCGGGAGCAGTACGAGCAGTTTCTCGATGCGGCGCAAAAGACGGAGAAGCAGGCCCTCGTCATAAACGGCGAGGTGCAGGAGGACTTGGCGGTCAACTATGCGTCGTGCTGCAATCCAATCCCCGGCGACGAGGTGTTCGGGTTCGTCAGCAAGACGGGCACCGTGAACATTCACCGGTCGAACTGCCGGAATGCCTCGGACCTGCTCGTCAATCAGGCCGACCGCATCCTCGACGTCGACTGGAGCCATCAGAAGGACGTTCAGTTCGTAGCGGCGCTGCGCCTGATGGGAGAAGATCGGGTCGGCATGGTGAACGACATCACAACTGTGATCTCGAAGAATCTGAAGACGAACATTCGATCCCTCACGATCGACACGGAAGACGGCATTTTCTCCGGCACCATCATGCTTCACGTCTCCGATTTGGAGCACCTGCAGCGCCTCATCGAGCGCCTGAAGCGCGTCGACGGCATCCAGGGCGTGTATCGCTTCAAGGAGTAATTTTTCTTCGTTCCAGCGTCCCGTGAGCATCCTTTCGTCAAAGAAGTCGCGCATCGTGGGGGTGGACGTCGGCACGAAGCGCGTCGGCATCGCCGTCGCCGATCCGTTGCGCCTGTTCGCTCAGACGCGCGGCACTTACCCCCCCGGAGAAGCCCTCGAGGCCTTGCGGGAGATGTCGGACGAGGAGGGGATCGACACGATCGTCGTGGGATGGCCCCTCACCGAAGAGGGGACCGCGGAGGACGCAACGGACATGGTCGAGTCGTACGTGGACCGAATCCGCGAGGCGCTCGGTGAGGTGACAGTGGTGCGGGAGGACGAGCGGTATACGTCCGAGATTGCGAAGGACCTGCTCCGGCGCGCCGGGGTGAGCCAGCCGGGGCGCTACGACAGGGGGCGCGTGGATGCCGCCGCGGCCGCCGTAATTCTACAGGG
>PXSX01000384.1 GCA_003022655.1 Bacteroidetes bacterium QH_1_64_81
GGCGGTACCCGTTCGTTACCGTTCGCACTGAACGATGGGGCTGTTCCACTGGTAATGTTCGGTCGCACACCGTCCCCTCTTTCCAAACTCCTCCCGCGTTCATGGACTCGACTGGCCCGTCCCTTCGATCCTCCTGGTACCTCGGCGTCTTCGGAATGCTCGTTGGGGGCCTCGTGCTCCTCGGCTGTACGTCGTCCGACGCCGAGGATCCCCCAGCCGCGGCGCCCGACACCACGCTTCCTGCGTCCGTGGCCGACACCGCCACCTTCGCCGGGGGCTGCTTCTGGTGCATGGAGCCGCCCTACGACAAGATCGACGAAGTGGCCGCCACGACCTCGGGGTACGCCGGGGGCGACGTGGTCGACCCCTCTTACGAGGCCGTGTCGTCCGGCACCACCGGCCACGCCGAAGTCGTGCAGGTCATCTACGACTCGACCAAGGTCGATTACGGGCGGCTCCTGCGCGTATACTGGCACAACGTCGACCCCTTCGACGACGGCGGGCAGTTCTGTGACCGCGGTTCATCGTACCGGCCCGTCATCTTTGCCCACGATGCCCGGCAGCGGCGGCTCGCCCGGCAGTCGAAAGAGACGGTGGCCGCCCGCTTCGACCAACCCATCGCCGTCCCCGTTCAGCCGCTCGATGCCTTCTACGACGCCGAACAGTACCACCAGAACTACTACAAGAAAAATCCGGGCCGCTACAAGAACTACCGGCGGGGCTGCGGTCGCGACGCACGCCTTCAGGAGATCTGGGGCGAGGACGCCGGTACCGACGCCCCCCTCGCCGCAAAATAGAGACGGTGGTGCTCCCTCCGGACTAAACGAGCCCTCTTCGCGGATCGGCCGCGACTGTCTACTTTATCGGGGGAGCTCCAGTTTCGATTCGGAGCTCCCAGGAACCTGAAGCACTACCGGGTCCGTCGTGAACATGTAGCTCTCAATTCCGGGGCCCTCCTGTTCGTACTCGACCGTGAAGCGAACTGATCTCGTCGTGGCGGGCGGCGTATCGAGTAGGAGGACGAGCTGGTGCGCCGCGTTTGGGGACTGTACGAGGAAGTCCAACAGGCCGAACCGCCGATGGCCACCATCGGCCTTGTACAGTGCAATGACGTCGAAGAATGGAGCGAGGTTGTCCCCCGCCTCGTACTCCGGACCGAAGTCTGTGTCTGCGTAAACCCGGAGGTCTTCAATGACTTCTTCCGACGACGGGACGACTGGAGAGCACGCGTAGGCCGAGGTGACGAATGAAAGTGCCTGCGTCCGACGAGCCTCGGTGAAGTAGGTCTCTATTTTCGGATCCATCCGGATCGCAAACTGCCCGGCCCGGAGCGTGTCTCCCTCAGTCTGGGACAGAAGCGGCCTACCGGAGGTCGAACGGACAGAATCAACCCGGACGGCCGCACTGGAAAACCCGGTGGTCTTGAACGCATTCGGGAAGGGACCACAGTCAGTGCCAACCGAATTACAGCCGCCCACTGAGACCAGAATCGCTAGGAAGACCGCCAGCACTCGTTTCATGGCGCGACGCTCGCGTGAAATTGAACGTTGACGACAGACGCTCTGCTGGCCACTCTCTTACCAACACCCCGCAGTAGGTCTCAACGGCGAGGATGCCGTTCAGTTTTCGTGAAGCCGCTCGGCCTTTCTACACGCCCGGGAAAACTGAATCACGCCACCTCCCCAAGCGTTTCCTGTCCGCGCATCACAAGGGTCGATTTGCACAGTGCTCGTAGTATGAGTGAGATTCTCGACGTCAAGCCGGATGCGTTCGCCCAGAAGCTCGACTCCCTCCCCACCGAGCCGGGCGTCTACAAGTTCCTCGACGACGAGGCGTCCGTCCTCTACGTGGGCAAGGCCAAAAACCTGCGCACCCGCGTCCGCACCTACTTCCAGCAAAGCCGCCAGCGGGACGGCCGGATTGAGGTGATGGTGCAGAAGGCCGTCGACGTGGACGTGATCGTGACGGACACGGAGGCGGAGGCGCTTATCCTGGAAAACAACCAGATCAAGGAGCTCCAGCCCCGCTACAACGTCAACCTGCGGGACGACAAGACCTACCCCTACATCTGCATCAAAAGATGAACGCGATGATGGACGCGATCCGGTCCGTCTTTCAGCTCCGCACTTGTTCGCTAGACCTCAGCGAGGAAAAGATTGACGCCGGGAAGTACGACGTGTGCCTGCAACACCACATCGACAATTGCAAAGGACCGTGCGAGGGATTGCAGACCGAGGCGGACTACATGAAGACAATTGACCAGGTGAAGAAGCTGCTGAATGGCCAGACGCAGGAGCTGATCGACCTGCTCAAGGACGAGATGCAGGCGCAGTCCGACCGGCACAACTTCGAGGAGGCCGCCCGGCTGCGGGATCAGATTCAGGCGCTCAAGGACTATTCCCAGCAGCAGAAGGTCGTCAGCCAGGACTTTGCGGACCGGGACGTGTTTGCCCTTCACGTAGATCGTGACGAGGACATTGCCTGCGGTGTGCTCTTCCAGGTCCGCGAGGGCAAGATGATTGGCGAGCGGCACAAGTACCTCCGCCGCATTGAGGGGCGCGCGGACGAAGAGTTGATGCTGTCGCTCGCCGAAAACTACTACACCGACGCAAATTTCTACCCCGAGGAAGTTCTTCTCTCCCACGACCCCAACGATCATCCGGCGCAGGACACCCACGCCCTGGAGGAGCTTCTCCGTCAAGAGCAGGGGCACAAGGTGCCCATCAAGGTGCCGCAGCGCGGGGACAAGGCGAGTCTCGTCCGCATGGCCACGTCCAACGCCAAGCTCAAGGTGGGCGAGTGGAAGACTCAGCAGATGAAGCGGGAGCGCGACCGCATCCCCGAGAGTGTGAAGGCCCTGGGCGAGGCCCTGAACCTGGACGAGGTGCCTCGCCGGATCGACGGCATCGACGTGTCGCACCACGGCGGCAAAGAGACCGTCGCCTCTTGCGTCGTGTTTACCGACGCCACGCCCCGCAAGAGCGACTACCGCACCTACAAGATCCGCTCAACTGAGGAGGGCACGCCCGATGACTACCAGGCCATGCGCGAGGTGGTGAGGCGCCGCTACCGCCGCATGATCGAGGAGGACGGCCCCTGGCCCGATCTCGTGGTCATTGACGGGGGCAAAGGCCAACTCTCCAGCGCCGTGGAGACGCTAAAGGCGGTCGGAGCGTTCGACCGGGTGCCCGTTATCGGATTGGCGAAGCGGCTGGAGGAGGTATACCGGCCCGGTGACTCCGATCCTGTCTTCGTCGCGAAGGACAGCCCCGCCCTTCAGTTGTTGCAGAAGGTCCGGGACGAGGCCCACCGGTTTGCCGTCACCTACCAACGCAAGCGGCGCAAGAAGCAAACGCTCCAGTCCGAACTGCTCGACATCCACGGCATCGGCCCCAAGACGGCGCAGACGCTGCTGGAGCACTTCGGCTCGGTGGCCAAGGTGAAGGAGGCGAAGCAG
>PXSX01000385.1:0-2574 GCA_003022655.1 Bacteroidetes bacterium QH_1_64_81
GTCCACGAACACCTGCTCGATCATCTCGTCGCCGCGTTCGCGCTTCAGGTCGCGGAGCGTCTGGTAGAACGGCTGGGCAATGTTGGCCCGCTTCTGCTGATAGTAGTCGGTAGCCGCGTCGTACACGTGCTCCACGACGCCGTCCTCCCCGAGCTGTACGAACTCCTCGCGGTCCATCTCCAGGTCGAACGCGAGGGTGCGGAGTAAATCCTCCCGCAGTCCCGCGACGTTGCCCTGCCCGTAGTGGCGCTTCACGAGAGCCTCCACGTACTCGTACAGCATGTTGAGGACCTGCCCGTGGAAGCGCTCGCCCGTGAGGGCCTCGCGGCGGCGCTTGTAGATGACCTCACGCTGCGAGTTGAGCACGTCGTCGTACTCCAACTGGCGCTTGCGGATGGCAAAGTTGTTCTGCTCCACCTTCGACTGCGCCCGCTTAATGCTCTTGTTGATCCAAGGGTGCGTGATGACCTCCCCTTCCTCGATCCCCATGCTGTCCATGACCTTGGCCACGCGGTCCGAGCCAAAGAGGCGCATGAGGTCGTCTTCGAGAGACACGTAGAACTGGCTCTCGCCGGGATCGCCCTGTCGGCCCGCACGACCACGGAGCTGCAGGTCGATGCGGCGACTCTCGTGCCGCTCGGAGCCGAGGATGGCCAGGCCGCCGAACTCGCGCACCTCGTCGGTAATCTGGATGTCGGTGCCGCGCCCGGCCATGTTCGTCGCGATGGTGACGGACCCCTTCTGCCCGGCCTCGGCCACGATCTGGGCCTCCTCTTTGGCCCGGTCCTGCTTGGCGTTAAGGACGTTGTGGGGAATGTTTTCCCGCTTCAGCATGCGGCTAATCGTCTCGGACACCTCCACCGAGGCCGACCCCACGAGCACCGGCTGGCCGCGCCGGTTGTACTCCTTGACCTTCTCGATGATGGCGTTGTACTTCTCGCGCTTCGTCTGGAAGACGAGGTCGTCCTTGTCGTCGCGCCGCACCGGCTCGTGGGTGGGGACGACCACCACGTCGAGGTCGTAGATCTCGTTGAACTCCTCTGCCTCCGTCTCGGCCGTGCCGGTCATGCCGGACAGCTTGCTGTACATGCGGAAGTAGTTCTGGAGCGTCACCGAAGCGTAGGTCTGCGTGGCGTTCTGGATCTCGACCTCCTCCTTCGCCTCCAGCGCCTCGTGGAGTCCCTCCGAGTACCGGCGTCCTTCCATGACGCGCCCGGTGTGCTCGTCGACGATCTGCACCTTGCCCTCCTGCACGATGTACTCGGTGTCGCGCTCGTACAGGGTGAACGCCTTCAGAAGCTGTTCGATGGCGTGGACGCGCTCGGCCCGCTCCGAGTACGTGTTGTACACCTCCCGCTTCTTCTCCTGGAGCTCTTTTTCGAGCTCCCGCTTGTCGTTCATGTACTTGTTCTCCCGCTTCTCCTTCGAGAGGTCGTCCCGTTCCTGGAGCTCTTCCTCAAGCTGCTCGACCTTCTTCTCATGCTCCTCCTCGATCTCGGCGATTTCGTCACCGATGACGGGGAGAACGAACAGGTCCGCCGTCTCGTCCATAATCTTTGCAATGTACTCCTGCCCCTTCTCCGTCATCTCGACGGACTGCTTCTTCTCGTCGACGGAGAAGTAGAGCTCCTCGTCGACGAAGGGCATGCGCTTGGCGTTCTCCTGCAGGTAGAAGTTCTCCGTCTTCTGCCGCAGGCGCTCCATGCCGGGTTCGTTGAGGAGCTTCTGCAACTGGCGGTTCTTGGGGTAGCCGCGGGAGGCGCGGAAGAGGGCCAGACCGGCTTCGTCTTCCAGGTCCTGCGCCCGCTTTGTGTCGCCCTCCTCTTCGGCCTTTTCCTTCTCCTCCAGCAGCTCGCGCGTCTCCTTCACGAGCGACCGCACCAGGCGGCGCTGCGCCTCTACGAGTTGCTCCACCGGATCGCGCAGCTCGCGGTACTCGTCGTTTTCCTGATCGGGCACCGGGCCGCTGATGATGAGCGGCGTGCGGGCCTCGTCGATCAGGACCGAGTCGATCTCGTCGATGATGGCGTAGTGGTGGCCCCGCTGCATGAGCTGCTCGGGCCGCACCGGTGTCGCGCTCGGCGAGGTAGTCGTTCACCGTGACGAGGTGGCAGCCCCGGCCCGCGAGGGCGTTGAGGTAGAGGGGCATGACGGCAGCGAGCGTTTTTCCCTCCCCGGTCTTCATCTCGGCGATGCGGCCCTGGTGCAGCACAATGGCCCCGAGGAGTTGTACGTCGTAGGGCACCATGTCCCACTCGATCTTCGAGCCGCCGGCCATCCACGTTTCGCCCAGCATGCGGCGGCACGTCTCCTTGATGACGGCAAACGCTTCGGGGATTAGCTCCCAGAGCTTGTCCTCGATGATGTCCTGCCACTCCTCTTCGAGCTCGTCGAACTTATCGTACAGAGCGTCGCGCTCGTCGAGCGAGAGACTCTCCCCCTCCAACTCGGCCACCTGACCGTCTCCACCGACAGGGGCCTCCGGTCCGGGCGCCCGCTTCAGCTTTTCGCGGATTTCGTCCTGCCGCTCTTCAATGTCGGCGACGGACTCCTGAATCTCCGTGCGGAACTTGT
>PXSX01000385.1:2616-3675 GCA_003022655.1 Bacteroidetes bacterium QH_1_64_81
GGGCCAGAGCTTGTCGAGCTCGCGCTGGTTGGGATCGCCGAACAAATTTTTGATCCATTCAAACATGTGTGCGAAGGGGACGCATACCTGAGAAGAGACGACGAAACCCGTGCCCAGCGGCGACTGCCACTGCGGCCTGCCGTCCGGAAGGGGGACGGGCAGCAAATACATCACGCATGGCACGCAGTCTGCTCGGGTGCGTTCCCCATTCAGAAATGGCTGGGACCGATCGCCTCGAAGTTTGTCCCGGGAGCCAAATCGTCTGTTGCGATTTCCATCTGGCAGTGAATCGTGATGCGTGATCCGTGAGAGATCTCTGCATGGAGAACCTATTTGGTGGATGGATGCGAAGCCGACACGAGCGAAGTGCTGGGAGCGAAGTAGTGGGAACGAAGTGACCGAATACTTCTGGGGTGCCCGAGCACTCACGGGGGTAGAAACCGTAGACAGTCCGCAAAGCAGGTTCTGGGAGGGGCTACATCGGATCGGATAAGGCAAGCTTCACGGATCACTCGTCACGGATTACCGATCTTCGACCATTTGCGGCTCCGAAAGCTTTTTGTCTTTCCAGTCCGACCAACTGATTTTGATAAGGGGGCGCACGGCGGAACCCCCCTCACGCTGGGTCATTGGGCGCATCTGGTACGACCTGTGTCTCTTTGTTCGCCTGATCGATGCGCCTTCAATCCGTTATTTGGGCCTTTCTACTGGGAGGACTGCTCGCCGCGCCCGCGGTGGCCCAACCGGGGGGCTCCCTCTCCAGCTTCAGTCTCCTTCGGTTTGACGCCTCGGCCCGAACGGCAGCGATGGGGGGCGCCTACACGGCCGCGGCCGGTGGCGACGTGAACACGATGTTCTACAACTCCGCCATCCCGGGCCCGGCCACGAGCCGTACGCCCTCGGTGTCGTATCTGAATCACCTGACGGACATCAACGCGGGGACCCTCGCGTACAGCCACACGGTGTCCGGGATCGGAACGACCCTGAGCGGGGGGCTCCGCTTCGTGCACTGGGGCACCATCCAGCGACGGAACGACGTGGGAGAGCGCACGGGCACCT
>PXSX01000386.1:0-2066 GCA_003022655.1 Bacteroidetes bacterium QH_1_64_81
CCCGGATTCCATTTCACGTGCACCGTCGGGGCGCCGCGCCGCTCCTCGTCCTCGTCCATCAGATCGTCGTGGACGAGGGTAAAGTTGTGAAACACCTCGACGGCCAGGGCCGCCGGGAGCGCCCGCTCTACGGAGGTGCCGTACGACTCCGCCACCAGCAAAAGGAGGATCGGACGGATGCGCTTCCCGTCCGTCCGCAAGACATGCTCTACGGCGTCGTATAGCGCCGCAGGCGTCCGTCCCTCGACGAGCGACGGGAGGGCCTCGTCGATGCGCGACTGCAGCGCCGCCACGCGATCTGCGTGCGGCACACGTTTCGCAGAGGGAGTCATCGGCGAACTGCTGTCAACCACGGTCCTGGCACCAATTCTACAAACGGGCAGCGCTATGCGGGGCGCTCGGACGCGCCGAGGACCCGCTCGATGCGCTGGAAGACCTCCTCGATATTCCCAACGCCGTCAACAGAGACGAGCGCATCTTGCTTTTCGTAGTACGACGCCAGCGGCTCAGTCTCCTCGCGGTACACGGCGAGGCGGTTCCGCACCGTCTCCGGTTCATCATCGGAACGCTGCACGATGAGGTCGGGATCCACGTCGTCGGGGGGCGGATCATGGTCCAGGTGGTAGGTCTCGCCCGTCTCATCGTGGATTCGACGCCGGCTGAGCCGCCGGACGAGGACCTCGTCGGGCACCTCCAGGCTCACGACGGCGTCGAGCGGTGCCTCGTGCTCCTCCAGAAACTTCGTCAGCCACTCGGCCTGCTGCTGGGTGCGGGGATAGCCGTCGAGGACGAAATCGTCGTAGTCCTCATCGGTAATGGCCTGTTCGGCGAGCTTTCGGACCAGTTCGTCCGGCACCAGTTCGCCCGACTCGACGTAGGATTTGGCCTTTTGGCCAAGGGGCGTCTCTTCCTCCAAGGCCGCCCGGAGGATGTCCCCGGTCGAGATCTGGGTAATTCCGCGCCGTTCTTCCAGAAGACGGGCCTGGGTGCCCTTTCCGGCACCCGGAGGCCCAAAGATCACTAATCGCATCAGTGTGGTTCACTCGTCAGGAAGATGCTCCGGGGGAAGGGCCCCGGATCTGTTCGAGAACCTCGTCGCCGACCATCTCACCGACGTCGACGTTCTCGAGCACAGAGAGAATCGCATTCCGAAGCACCTCACGGGCGGCCAGCCCGAACAAAAATCCGAGGCTCTGGCCTAGGAAGCCTTGTTCGGAACTCGTCTCGTCGGCCCCAAGGTCGCCCTCCCGGTACACCTCGGGCGGCACCCGACCCCGAAGGACCTTTTCGACGGCCTGGCCCGGCGTGTCGCCCGCCGCCATTGCCTCGTCGACCTTCGCGCGTAGGGCGTCGATGTGCCGGTCTAGTAGCTCGGCCCGCTCCGACCGCCGCGACCCCCATCCCCCGAAGAGAGCGCCCACCGCCACCCCGGCGGCGAGCATACCGCCGACGCTTTTCAATGGATTGTCTGCCACCCAGTCTCGGAGCGCGGTGCCCGTGGTGGCCACCTCTTCTTCCAAGGATGCGAAGCGATCGGACATGGCATCCGCCGTTTCCCGAAGTCGGGCTTCGATGTCCGCTCTGGTCGATTTTGAGTCCATGGGGACAACACGTTGAGTCGTGGAAAAGAGCAGTCGAAAAGCCTCGCACCGCTACGGTTGCGCCGCATCCGCCGAGTCGGTGTCCCTCTCGTCCTCCTCCACCGCGGCCGAGGCGGGCCGGGGGCGACGCTCGTCCTCGTCGGACGCCGGGGCCCGGTCGCCGCGAAGCGTGCGGAAGAGGTTCGATGGAGGAATCAGGTCGGGTTGAGTGAGGCGGAGGCCCCCGATGATAAGAAAGAGGGCCACCGTGACGGCGAGGAACCCCCAGCCGGGATGGCCGAGGAGTGCCCCCACGCCCAGCGCGATCGTCGTAAGGGTGAAGAGCGCGGCGAAGAAGCCAACGATCGCAATGAGGAGCCCGAGGGCAATGTCGTTCTTCGTCTCGTCGAGCCGCTCCTCGACCTCCAAAATGGCGAGATCAATGCGGAGGTCAATCCATTCCCGAAGGTCCTCGAACAGCCCCTG
>PXSX01000386.1:2175-5178 GCA_003022655.1 Bacteroidetes bacterium QH_1_64_81
CAAGACCAGAACGGCGTTCATGGCTACGACCCAGGCCGAGACCACCCCGAACCCGAACAGCCTCAAGTTCACGACGGACAACGGCCCCTTCCGCGACGACGTGGCGGCCTATTCGTCGGAGGAAGAAGCCCGGAGCGATTCTCTCGCCCACCGCCTTTTTTCCGTTTCCGGCGTCGACGACGTCTTCATTACCCCTCAGTTCGTTACCGTGTCGAAGGTACCGGCCGTGGACTGGAGCACGGTGAAGCCGGATGTCGAGTCCATCCTGGCCGACCATCTGGAGTCGGAATAGCTCTCACCGACTCCCCACCTCCCGCACGAATGACGCGATTGCCGCCCCCTCCTCGTCGTCAAGGGGCGGGATGTGCACGCCGCCCGGAGTCCGCAGGGGCCAGGATGCAGGCAGCTGGTCGTGCAGCCCCTCTCGGGCCACGACCGCGTACAGCTCATCTCGATTCGCCTGTATCCACGCGCCCACCTCGTCGAGGTCATCGTACGGCGACCACCGGATGTGGCCAGGGGGCTGCGGAATCTCGGGGGCGCCCCGGCTCACGAGAAACTCTAGCCCCTCGGCGTAGGCGCGGGGTTCATCGTGGGCCTCCAGGAATGCCTTCTGCATCTGGAGGGCGCCGGGGGTGTCTTCGTGGGCCGGAAAGACGCCGCGGAAGCGCGCCATCGCCTCCAGATAGGGATCCGGGGACAGAGCACGTCCTCCGCAATGCCCCCCCGAGCATCATTGTCCTCGTGGCCGTCCAACACCGCGATGACAAGCTGCGTGGGTTGGAGCAGTCGGCGGTCCTCCGGGAGTCCATGCGCCTCGCACCGCTCCGCCAGCGCGTCGACCTCGTCCCGATCGGGCTGCGCCAGCACCGCAGTGGCGCGCTCAAGCAACGACCCCTCTTTCACAAACTCGGCGTCCATCCCGGCTCCCTGCTCCCCGACCTCCTGCACAAAGGCCGGAAGCAGGGCGGGCGACGCCTCCGGCACGTGGCCGAGATAAGAGTGCCCGGCGGTCCACACGGCCACTGCATCCCGCAGGCCCGCAAGCGGATGGGACGATCCGTGAAGAACCCCCACTGTGGTGGACTCATCGGCAGGGTCGTCTTCAACCCAGCCCGTCAGGGCCTCCAGGGTGAGCCGCTGCATCCAGCGGTTGAGGGCGTAATCGAGGGCCTCCTCGGTCCAGCGATTGGGGGCCTCGAGGGTCTCGGCGACGGCCTCTTCCCGCGGGGAATGATCCGGTTCGCGCCAGCGTGCAGCGACCTCGACGAGGGCCTCGTGGCGCGATTCTACAGCATCCATGATTTTACTGCAATAACAGAAACTTGCCGCGTATTCCTCAAGCGGGGATCTCCAGCAACCGCCCCTCAAGCGAATACCCCGATCCGGTTGTTCCCCTTTCAATCCGCTTCCACATCCACACCTCCATCCTTCCACACCTCCATCCCTTTCCGAATCACCGGCGCGCCCCTCACGTACGACCCCGCGAACTGCTCATCTTCCCGCTGAGCCCCGCCCGCCCATGCGCCAGTTTGACGTCCCCACCTTCTACCAGAGCCCCATCATCTCGACGGTCAAGGACGCGCGTCAGGCCACCGATCCGCGCAAGAAGGACCTGTCGCCCTCGGTGATCGACTTTGGGCCGGTGCGCTTCAAGATTGCGCGCCACTTTGGCTTCTGCTTCGGCGTGGAGCAGGCCATCGAGATCGCGTACGAGGCGCTGGACGAGAATCCGGACAAGCGGATCTTCCTCCTCTCGGAGATGGTCCACAATCCGCACGTGAACGAGGACCTGCGGGACCGGGGCATCCAGTTTCTGCGCACCACGAAGGGCAAACAGCTGATCCCGTTCGATGAGCTGACGCCCGACGACGTGGTTATCATTCCCGCCTTCGGCACCACACTGGAGGTGGAGCAGGCGCTCGAAGAACGCGGCGTGGACACCGAGAGCTACGACACCACCTGTCCGTTCGTCGAGAAGGTGTGGCGCAAGAGCTCGCAGATTGGGGTCGACGATTACTCGATCGTGGTGCACGGCAAGCGCTACCATGAGGAGACGCGCGCCACATTCTCTCACGCAAAGGAGGAAGGGCCCGTGGTCGTCGTGCGCGACATGGAGGAGGCCCAGAAGTTGGCGAGGGTGATCCGGGGCGAGAAGGACGCTGCGTTTTTCTACGACTACTTCGACGACAAGTACTCGGAGGGCTTCGATCCGGAGACGGACCTGCGGCGCCTGGGCGTGGTGAACCAGACGACCATGCTGGCGGAGGAAACGGCCGCCATCGCCGACCTGATGCGCGAGGCGCTCACGGACCGCTACGGCGAGGCGGAGGTCAAGGAGCACTTTGCCGACACGAGCGACACGCTCTGCTACGCCACCAACGAGAACCAGAACGCGACGCAGGCCCTCATCGAGGACGGGGCCGACGTCGGTATCATCGTGGGAGGGTACAATTCGTCGAACACGGGCCACCTGGTGGAGCTCTGTGAGGAGCACATGCCCACCTACTTCATCCGTGACGCGAGCGAGTTCGACGCCCCCTCTGAAATTCAGCATTTCAACATTCACACCCAGGAGGAGGAAACCACCGACAACTGGTTCCCGGCCGCCGACACGCCGGTCGAGGTCCTGCTCACCTCGGGCGCCTCCTGCCCCGACGCCCTGCTCGACGAGGTTGTCCGCAAAATCATCAGTTGGTACCCAGACACGCGGCCCGTGGAGGAGGCCCTCGCCCCCTTCGAGGAGGCCACGGGCGAGGAGTAGCTCGCTGCGCGCCCGGGACAGTTTTTTGTGGCTCCGCCGTCGCGGACACAGCCTGAGGCCTCTTGCCCCCGCAACCGACTCGCCGTGCGCCGACTGCGGTCCGCCAATTCTCCCCCACTCGCCCTCTCCCCCATTCCCAAAAAGATGTCCTGGTACGAAGAGTGGTTTTGGAGCGATGCCTACACGCGGGTCTACGATCACCGGGATGAGGAGGAGGCCGAGCGGCTGGTGGACCTGAT
>PXSX01000387.1 GCA_003022655.1 Bacteroidetes bacterium QH_1_64_81
CGTTCCCTCCAGCTCGCGTCGTAGGGAGGCGGCGAGGCGCACCTCGTGCTGTTCGCTCTCCGGATCGCCCGGCATCACGCGGTTGAGGTCCGCGTCGCAGAAGCGGTAGCCCAACTTGAAGGCCCGCTCGTTGGCGAGCACGAATTTGACCGGTTCGCGGAGCGACACGTCGCTTGCCTTGAGCCGGTTGAACGCGTGCCAGCCGCAGGTCTCATCGCCGTGGACGCAGGCGACGACGGTGTAGTCCGGACGACCATCCCCAAGGGTTTCGACGTGCATCGTCGTCTGTACGGCTTACGAATAGAGGTGTATTGAAGACCGCTTTTCTGGACGCGGAGAGTTCCACTACCCATCCGTTGCGAATAGAACGGCGCCCCCCACTAGCACGACGGCCGCGACTTGCAGGCCAAGCCGGTCGTACGCGATCTCGTTGGCGTTACTGATGAATCCGTACTGCATCGACTCGCTCACGAGGCTCCCGTCCTCGAAAAGAGCGACGCTCGATTGTGGGGGAAACAAGACCGTCGCGCCGATAACAACGAGGCAGACCGCGGCAATTCGCTTCTGGCGTGCGGACATGACCAGCACCGATTTGGTTGGAAGAACAACCAGTCGGAGGAACGAAGGGACCTCCTGTACGGGTTCCTCCCTAGACGCGATGCCGCCCGTCAGCCCGGAGGCTCTTCCGGGGCCGGCGTCGGCGATACGTCCGCGGTGGGGGGCGTAGCGGGGACCCCATTCGACGCCGCGGGCGCACTATCCGTTTGGACTGCCTGTTCCACCTGCCGATGAAACCGGGCCACCAGCAGCAGGGCCGCCGCGGCGAGGCCCGCCACCAGGCCCCACCACAGCGCCTCGGGCCCCCCGCCGCCGCGCACGCCCCACAGGTAGCCGGTGCCGAGCCCGATGCCCCAGTACGTGACCGCCGCGATGCCCATCGGCACGCGGGTGTCCTTGAGGCCCTGGAGCGCCCCGTGAGCCGCCACCTGCAGGCCGTCGAACAGTTGGAAGACCGCCGCGACGCCGAGCAACTGCACCGCCAGCGCAATGACCTCCGCATTGCCGGGGTCGGACAGGTCCAGGTAGAGCCCTGCGAGGGGCCGCGGCAGGGTCCAGAAGAGTACGGCCGTGCCCACCATAGAGAGGGTGGCGAGGCCCATTGCCACCCCGCCGGCCCGGCGTGCTCCCGACTCATCGCGCGCCCCGGCGGCCTGCCCCACCCGTACGGTGCCCGCCATGCCGATCCCGAGCGGCACCATGAACGCGAACGCAGCGCACTGTATTGCGATCTGGTGCGCAGCCAGCGCCGTCGTCCCCAGCGTGCCCATCATGACGGTCGTCCCCATGAAGAGGCTCGACTCGATCCCTCGCGAGGCTCCCATCGGCGCCCCCACCCACACAAGCTCGCGCAGGTAGGACGAGACCGGCTTCCGGAGGCGCGTGAACACGCCGTGTTCCGCAAACGGCGCGGCCCGGTGTACGAGCACGGCCAGCGCCCCGAAGAGGACCGAGAAGACGATGGTGCTGGCCCAGCCGGTGCCCGCCAGTCCCAGAGCGGGGACCCCCCAGCGGCCGAACATGAGCAGCTCGTTGGCGCCGATGTTGACCGCCACGCCGACGAAGGAGATAATCGTGACGGGCAGGGGCCGGGAGAGGCCCTCCACAAAGCTGCGGAGCGCGGCGAAGCCCAGAAACGGCAGAATGCCCCACCGGATGGCGTCGAGGTACGCCGTGGCCCCCGCAATGGCGGTTGGCTCCTGCCCGGTCCACCGCAATACCGGCTCCACATTGCTCAGAATCAGCAGGATGACGAGGCCCAGCCCCCCGGCCAGCCAGAGCCCCTGCCGCACGCTGCGCCCGACGGCCGCCGGGTCCTCCGCCCCTACCGCCTGCGACACCATCGGCCCCACCGCCCGCACCATGCCCATCCCCATGATGGCAAAGAAGAAAAAGACCGTATTCCCCAGCGCCACGCCCGCCAGCGCCTCCGGCCCCAGCCGCCCTACCATCACCGTGTCCACGAAGCCCATGGAGATGTGCGCCAGTTGGGCGGCCACCACGGG
>PXSX01000388.1 GCA_003022655.1 Bacteroidetes bacterium QH_1_64_81
CTCTATCTGGCGACCGTCGCCCCCACGGTCTCGTTCTGGGACCCCGGCGAGCGCATCGCGAGCGTCTACACGCTTCAGGTGATGCACCCGCCCGGAGCCCCGTTCTACCTGCTCCTGGGGCGGCTTTTCGCCATGCTGGCCCCCTCCCCCGAAACGGTCGCCTATGCAGTCAACCTGCTGTCGGTCCTCGCCAGCGCCGGCACAGTGCTGCTCACGCACCTCATTGTCGTCCGCCTGGTGCGGCGGTGGCAACCGGATCTACGCGAGCAGTCCACCGGGCAGTACGTGGTCGCCCTCACCAGTGGCGTCGTCGGGGCCGTTACGCTCTCGGTGAGCGATTCCTTCTGGTTTAACGCCGGCATCGCTGAGGTCTACGCCCTCTCCACCTTCTTCACGGCCATGGTCGTCTGGCTCGTGCTCCGGTGGAGCGACGCGGCCCGGGCCGAAGAGGCGAAACTGGGCAGTGGTCGTCACCTCTTCCAGCTCGACGCCAATCGGTACCTCGTCGTCATTGCCTTTCTCTTTGGCATGGCCATCGGGGTTCACTTGCTGAGCCTGCTGGCGTTCTTCTTTGTCGCCCTCATCGTCTTCTTTACCGAGTTTGACCGCGACCACTGGTCTACCCAGCAGCGGTGGCTCCGCATCGTCGGGGCCGGTGCCATTTCGTCGGCCCTCTTCTTCGCAATTTATCCGGGCATCATCGTCGGGCTTCCCAGGGTCTTCGAGGCCATCGGGGCCCCCTTCATCACGGCCTTCGTCTTGGCACTTCTCCTCGGTTACGGCATCTACAAAACGCATCAGAAGCGCCGGTCGGTGGCGAACCTTGCCTTCATGTGCGTCACGGTCATCTTTATCGGCTACATGTCGTACGCGCTCGTCTTCGTCCGCAGCGCTACCGACCCGCCGATCGACATGAACGATCCGGACACAATTGAGGAGTTCATCTCCTACCTTGAGCGCGAGCAGTACGGGGACACTCCGCTGCTGCAGGGGGTCACGTACGATGACGCGACCGGACGGGTGAACCGCCGCAACGGGGAGACGACGCTCTTCCCGCGGCGCCACTCCGTCGATCCCTCCCACTGGGAGGTGTATAAGCGCTACGACTCGGATTTGGAGTTCTTTCTCGATTATCAGGTGGGCTGGATGTACGTCCGGTACTTCCTCTGGAATTTCTCGGGGCGAGCGAGCGACGAGCAGGGGGCGAACTGGATCACCGGAGTCTCGGCCCTGGATCAACACGCCAATCTGCAAAAGCTACAGACGCCCAGCGAGAAGGAATCGCGCAACGCTTATTTCGCGCTCCCCCTCTTGCTGGGACTGTTCGGCGCCTTCTACCACTTTGGCCGCGACTGGCGACGGGCGTTCAGCGTGTTCGTGCTGTTCTTTATTACGGGCTTCGGCATCATTCTCTACCTGAACCAGACGCCGATGCAGCCGCGCGAGCGGCACTACTCATACGTGGGAAGCTTCTTCGCCTTTAGCTTATGGGTCGGGATCGGGGCTGGAGGCATCCTGCAAATGGTTTATGAGTCCGTCCACGACTCCCTATCGAGCATGGGACGGACGGCCTCCCTCCTCGGCGCCGGCCTGCTCGTCTTTATGGCCGTGCCGGGGTGGATGGCGTTGGAAAATTACGGCGACCACGACCGGTCGGAGAACTACGTGCCGCGCGACTACGCGTACAACATGCTGAACAGCGTCGAGGAGGACGGCATCCTGTTCACGAACGGCGACAACGACACGTATCCGCTCTGGTACCTCCAGAGTGTGGAAGGAGTGCGGCAGGACGTGCGCGTGGTCAACCTGTCGCTGCTCAACACGAAGTGGTACGTGCGCCAGCTCAAGAACGAGACTGCGTACGCGTCCGCGCCACTCCCGATCTCGTTGGGAGAAGACCAGATCGACAAGCTCGGTTATCGGCAGTGGAAGCCAAAGCAGATGACGCTGCCCGTGAACGCCGACCAGCTTCGCCCGAGAATTAAGGAGTACCTGCCAGACTCGACCCGTTCTTCGACCCTAGAAAGCCCAATGACTTGGGAGCTGAAAGGGCGCCCCTT
>PXSX01000389.1 GCA_003022655.1 Bacteroidetes bacterium QH_1_64_81
GAGCCCGGCACGGTGGTTCGCCGCGTCCGCACCACACTGGCCGACCTGTAGATGGACTGGATCGTTCTGCTCCCGCCCGTCCTCGCCATCGGGCTCGCGATGTGGACACGTCAGGTCTACCTCTCGCTCTTCGCCGGCCTCTGGCTGGGCACCACCATCCTCGCCGGCGGCAATCCGGTGCTCGGGCTCCGCGAGCTGGCCGATCAGGTGGTGGCGGTGTTCGGCACCGAGAGCAACACCCGCATCCTCATCTTCTGCCTGCTGGTGGGCAGCCTCGTGGCACTGGTGCAGGTCTCCGGCGGGGTGCGAGGGTTTATCAACTGGGCGCGGGACCGTGGATGGGGCGAGAGTCGCCGCGGGGCGGAGCTGCTGGCCTGGGGGATCGGGATCGTGATCTTCGTCGAGTCGAACATCTCGTCCCTGACCGTGGGCGCGGTGAGCCGCCCGCTGTTCGACCGCCTCGACCTGCCCCGTGAGAAGCTCGCCTACTACTGCGACGCCACCTGCGCGCCGGTCTGCATGACGATCCCGCTCAACGGGTGGGGCGCGTTCGTGCTGGGCCTCGTCGGCGCACAAGAGCTCAGCGTATCCGCCGTGGCCGTGTTGGCGGAAGCTGTGCTCTTCAACTTCTTCGCGCTGTTTGCGATCGGCTTCTCGCTCGTGCTGGCCCTCACGGGGTGGCGGTTCGGCGCCATGCGCCGCGCCGAGGAGCGGGCCGAAGCGACCGGCAACGTGCTGCGCCCGGACGCCCAGCCGATGATTGAAGAGGACGTGGCCCGCATCAAACCGCCCGAGCGCGTGACGCCGCGGGCGCGTCACCTGCTGATCCCGGTGGGCGTCATGGTCGCCATGATCTTCGTGGGGCTCTACGTGACCGGCGGCGGCGACCTGATGCAGGGGAGCGGCTCGACGGCCGTCCTGTGGGCGGTGGGCACAGCCCTGGGCGCGGCACTCCTGCTGTACGCCGTTCCCCGTCCGCTCTGGGACGGCCGCCCCACCCTCACGCCGAGCACCTCGATGGACTGGGTGGTGAAGGGGGCCTCCGGCCTCGTGCCCGTCACGCTACTGCTGGTGCTCGCCTTTGCGCTCGGGCAGGTGTCGCAGGCGCTGGAGATGGGCGAGTACGTAGTGCAGCTTGTGGGGGAGCAGGGCGCGGCCTGGTGGATGCCGGTGCTCGTCTTCGCGGTGACGAGCTTCGTCGCCTTTACGCTCGGCTCGTCGTGGACCGCCTTTGCCATCCTCATTCCCGTGGTGGTGCCGCTGGCCGTGGAGATCACCCTCCCGTCGTCGCTCATGCTGGGCGCGGTGTTGTCGGGGGGCATCTTCGGCGACCACACTTCGCCCCTCTCCGACACCTCCATCATCTCGTCGATGGCCTCGGCGTGCGACCACGTGGACCACGTGAACACGCAGATGCCCTACGCACTGATGCAGGCTGGAATGGCTGCCGTCGCGTTCGTCGTTGCGGGGCTCCTCGCCGGGTAGGAGCCGTCCGCGAGACGTTCCGGCCCAACACAAAATGGCCCGTGAACTCATTCTCCACGGGTCGGAGCGAGTGGCCTCGTTCGGCGAACGGCTCCCCGTCGCGTCGGGCTCTACTGCCGGAACGGCTCGTCGAGCTTCGTTTCAGCGATGTGGTCGACGTAGTTGCTCATCGTCTTGATGCCGATGAGCGCAATGATCTCGTAGAACTCAGGGCGACCCAAACCGAGATCTTCAAATTCCGACTCGTCGACGTCAGAGAGCCAGCCGCGCTTCTCGAGAATGCGGCGGGTGGCCTGCACCAGCGGGCGCAGGTGGTCGTCGTTCGGGAGGCCGCCCTCGTTGATCGTCGCGGTCGTTTCGGTGTCGAACCCTGCCTGCTGCCCGGCCGCAAGGTGGGCCTTCGTGCAGTAGTGGCAGTCGTTGTAGCTGGAGACGGCGAGGAGGACGGCCTGTCGCTCGGCCAGGGAGAGCGCCGCCCTCTTCGTGGAAGCCCTGAGACGTCAGATAGGCGTCGGCAACGGTGGGGTTCTCCTTCGTCATCTCCGTGATGAGGTTCGGCACG
>PXSX01000390.1 GCA_003022655.1 Bacteroidetes bacterium QH_1_64_81
CGTCTTTGAGGGCCGAGGCCATGGGCACGGCGTGGGGCTCAATCAGTGGGGCGCCCACGCGATGGCCCAGCAGGGCAACAGCTATCGGGAGATCCTGTTGTTTTATTACACTGGCGCCCAGATCCAACAACTGGACGACACGTCCTCTCCACCCCCCTTGGCCGAAGATCCCACCACCCAGGTGCCCGATTCCAGCTCCACCCGCATCGGGTGGTGACGGCTCAACCAGATGTTTGTCAACGGCCCGATGCGCCCCTGCGTGCCCCACGCGAGCACCGGCACGTCCCGCGTGATCGTGCCTCTGGACCTCGTCTGCTCACCTCACCGTTCATCAAAAGTCCTGCCCAATTTTGATGCCGTTCGCCTCGATGCTTTCCGCCTGTCAACGAGTATCCGGGATTGCATTTCTAATGACGCTGATGGTGGGTGTCGTCCCGAGTCCGAGCGTGGGACAATCGTCTCCCGACACGTCTATCGCGATGGAGGTTGAAATGGCCCCGGTAGAGGTGACAGCCACGCCGTTCCGGATTGCGAATGAATCGGCGTCGTTCTCGGCCTCGGTCCGTACCCGGACCGATCAGGCAATCAACAGCACCCCGTCCCTATCGCTGGAAGAAATTACAACAGGCCTGCCGGGGCTCTCCGTCCAGAGCCGCACCCACTTTGCCCTCGGCGACCGCATCACGATCCGCGGCTTCGGGTGGCGCGCTCAGTTCGGCGTGCGCGGGATTCAGATGACTCTGGACGGGATTCCACTGACGGTGGCGGACGGGCAGTCGGTCGTCCACGTTCTCGACCCGTCCTTCGTCCGCTCCATCGAAGTCATTCGCGGTCCGGCCTCCACGTTTTGGGGAAATGCGAGTGGAGGTGTGCTTTCTCTGTCCACTCGCCCCTCCTCGAACGCCGCCCACACGGTGCGGTTGAAGCAAACCGTTGGCTCGTACGGCCTGTCGAAGACCGACGTGCAGGTGACGCCCAATCTCGGGAAGCATCAGTTGAGCGTATACTCGTCGTACCTCACGCAGGAGGGCTTCCGCCGACACAGTGATACGCGCCTCCTCCGCTCGGGCTTCACCAGCGATGTTGTGCTGGGGGACGCCCGCGGCCTCCGTGTAATTGGGGCGCTTCAGTACATGCCCCGCGCCGACTCCCCAGGCTCGCTTGAGGAGGAGGCCGCCCAGCAAACCCCCGAACAAGCACGCGAGACGATTCTCGACTTCGACGTTGGGAAGGAGGTGACACAGGGCCAACTTGGGGCCACGTACTACGACGAACTCAGTCCGGGGACGCTGAATGCCACGGCGTACGGAATTGTCCGGGACCTAGAAAATCCAATCCCCTTCAACGTGATCGACCTGAACCGGAGGGCTGGCGGGGTGCAGCTGACGCTGGACAACCAGACTTCCTCTGTAAAATGGGGCGTAGGTGTGGAGGGCAAGCTGCAGCACGACGAGCGGACGGAGTTTACGAGCGACGGCGGTGCGCCCGATAGCCTCCTGATCGATCAGTTGGAAACGGTCGACAATGCCGCGGCGTTCGGGCGTCTGTCCATCCCCCTAGGACGCCTGAACGTTGATGCAGGCCTGCGCTACGATTGGCTTCAGTTCGAAGCCGACGACCGCCTCGGGAGCGACGACGGGACTCAGACGTTCCGGACCCTGAGCCCCTCGATCGGTGTGTCGTATAATCTGGGGGCGGCCCGCGTCTTTGCCAACCTGAGCACCGGCCTGGAAGCCCCGACCACGACCGAACTTAGTAACCGTCCAGATGGGCAGGGGGGCTTTCAAGATCTGAACGCTGAGAACATTCTTGCGGTGGAGGGCGGAGTCGCAGGCGAATGGATTGCCCGGCGCCTGTCGTACGACCTTGCCGTGTTCTACCAAGATATCGACGACGTGCTGGTCCCCTTCCAGCAGCAGGCCTTCGGGCCCACCTACTATCGGAATCAGGGCGCGGCTCGCCACCTCGGGGCCGAGGGGTCCCTCCAGTGGCGTCCGGTCGATCTGCTTTCCCTCCAGGCGAGCTACTCGTACGTGGACGCCGTGTTTACGGCGGGGACTATCGAGGGGCCGGACGAAACGACGAGCCTCGATGGGAATCAACTTCCCGGCGTCCCTACACACCGGCTTGGGGCGACGGCGCGGCTTCGCACGGATCCGATCCGCTGGTCCATCGCGGTCCAGAATGTCGGCGAGCAGTATGGTGATAGCGAAAACACGGCGACAATCAACAGCTACACAACAGTCGACCTCCGCCTGAGCTACTCCGGTCTCTCGATTGCCGAAGAGGCCACGGTCGCCCCCTTCCTGGCGCTCAACAACGCATTCGACGCGCGTCATAGCAACGTGGTGGTCAATGCCTTCGGTGGACGCTTCTACGAACCCGCCGCTGGACGCCACTGGCGCTTCGGAGCATCCCTCCAACTCAACTGACGCCCCTCACTCCTCCCCTTCCCACCTCCAACCTTCAACCTTCCGACTTTCAACGACCGATGCCCGTCGCAGCACCTCGGGAAGGAGCCTGCGTCAGACCGCCCAGCGGGCACCCTCGTCGGTTGCCCGTCCCTGTGCCATCCGGGGCGTAGTGAACGCCACCGCAGCGTCGCTCGGCGTCACGACGATGCAGCCGCCCGTCGCGCCCTCCCCCTCCGGCGATTCAATCTGCTCGTGCATGCGCGTCAAAGAACGCCGCGCCGCCGTCTCGGC